>JALRCK010000346.1 GCA_023262305.1 Deltaproteobacteria bacterium | reverse complement strand
GGTGGCCTCGGCGATACTCGTGGCACAGGCTCAGAACGGCTATCCCATGACACCAGTTGATGCTGCGTTGTGGTCTATGAAACTGCTTGGCGTCGACCCCGCGACATGGACACCCTGTGAGGATGATTTTTGGAGGAATTAGCTATGACATCATTTGAATCCCTCGTGCTCAACGCCGAGTCCAAATTAATTCCAGTAAATTCTTTGGCGACAAAAGCTCGCGCCAGAATCTCCAGCGAGAGCGCGTCCTTCGTACTATCTAGACCCGGGAGTAGGAGCGGAGCACTTCTGCTCGACGACCATGGAGCACAGCTTGTTGAGCTTTTTCGGGAACCAACGACTCTGCCAAAGGCTCTTCACGCATTGTGCAAAGCGACCAGTAAGGAACCAACTCAACTCGTGGACGCCGTACTCCCTCTCTTAAAGAGGTTGGTGAAGGATGAACACCTTGTTTCGTCATCAGGCGCGGCAAGGTCAACACCCTCCGCTCATCGAACTAAGATGGTGGCGGGAGATACGTTTCGGGGTATGCAGATCCTTTCGTGTCTTCAAGCGCTCGACGATACCCAGGTGTACAAGGTTGCGCTTCCTGACGGAAGGAATGCAGCGCTTAAGCTACTCTCAAAGAGGCACCCGGCAGTCGTTGCCACATTTGGTAGAGAGGCTTTGATCCTTGAGGCGTTGCGGGGAACCACCGCACCCGAACTCTTTGAAGCATCCTTGGAAGGTGAAGATATCTACGTGGTCATCGAGTGGATCGCCGGATACAGCCTGGCGGAATGGTGCGGTCGCTTACGCAATCTACCGACGGGCGAATCCTATCGGAGACTCACAGATCTCTCACTCGCCGTTCTCCACGCGTACAGGGAGATTCATGAGCGAGGTGTTCTGCACAGCGATGTATGGATGAAAAACATTATCGTAGATCTTGAAGGACGAGTCCGCCTCATTGATTTTGGCGGCTCGTGGTATCCCCCCGCCCATGGTGTCTATGCGCCACCCATTCGAGCCGCGAATCCTTACTTTCGAGCGCCAGACCTGGCAGCCGCTGAGCTTGCGCGGAGCGAGCGACCAGAGCCAACTATCGCTTCAGAGATTTATGGAATCGGAGCAGTGCTCTACATGATGCTGACAGGAAGGGCTTACACTGACTTTTCTCTGGAGCAGGATGTACAGATGAAAGAGGTACTCTCTAATCCGATGATTCCGTTCTCGCAACGGGGGCTGGTAGCATGGCCTGACTACGAGAATTTACTCCGCGCGATGTTGGAGAAGGACGCCTCTATGAGGATCCAGTCAATCGATGACTGTATCGGACGATGTGAGGCTGTACAGCCTCCCAGTCTTGGATCCTCAAGTGGCGAGCCTGCTCCGCTTGGCCCCATAAGGTTGTTACGCTCATACGCGAACGACAACAGCGATCAGCCATTACCGGCGCCCAGTGCATCAGTCGTCTACGGTGCTGCAGGACTCGGGTACGCACTTCTGCGGGCATCGCTCGTTCTGGGGGAGCCTAGGCTCTTGAATGAGGCGGATATCATGACAGTGCGCGCTCGCGAGTCCATGGAGTCGGGACCCGATGGAGCGTTCAATGACGAAATAGGAATTACAGAGCGGGAAATTGGCGCCCTCTCAATTCATCATCGTGCGGAGGGAGTGACTCTGCTCGAGGCTCTCATCGCTCACACTTGTAATGATGCACTGAGTCTAAGGCTAGCTGCTCTGCGATTTCTCATGGGAAACTACGCCAAAGACGCTCCTCTAGAGTTTGCCTTCGGAAGAGCTGGATTGCTTAATGCCGTTCTTCAAATGACCTACCTCGTGTCTGAGAGTGAGCCCCTCATCAAGCTTGGTAACGAGCTCGCAGAGCAAATGCTCACTGAGGTAGAAAAGTGTAACGGGCTGGAGACCTCAACGGTAAAGTTTCTAGGCTTCGCGCATGGCTGGGCGGGGATATTCTTCTCCTTGCTTGCTTGGGGGCGCGAGCATAATCCCTCATTGGGAGCACGGCTGTTGCCATATCTCAACGACCTGGCTAACCAAAAAGTTGGAACCTCCCTTGGTGCATACTGGCCTAAACGTTTCGATAGACCTGTCATCGAAGGCGACTCTCCAAGCTGGTGCAACGGCACCGCAGGATTCGTACTGTTATGGTGCGAAGCCTTCGAGTCGCTGAAAGATGAGCGTTGGCTTGAGCTTGCGAAGGAGGCGGGCAGAGCGACCGACCTTCATCCTGAGATGGGATACAACCTTTGCTGCGGCTTGACCGGGAGAGCGTTTAGCTTGGCATCCCTCTACCGAGCCACTGGAGATAGCGCATGGATTGAGCGGGCGGCAGCCTGTTTGAAACGAGCCAAGCCCTCGCGGGGCTCCCACCTCCACAGCCTCTTTAAGGGCATAACGGGTCTTGAGCTTGCGAGCGCGGAAATGAGACAGCCAGATATGATGATATTTCCACTATTGGCGAATAGACAGTACGGGGATCCTTTAAGTGTTGGGCTCTTAGGCTAGAAAGCAGGATCTCGTGGACCCAATCCGACACGCACACAAGCACTGCGAACTCCAGCATCTGGTGTTGCCTCCCGTTGATCGACAGGAGCTGACCGTCGTGGGGGGAGGACTGTCGAGTCTTGAGTTTGCCTCTCAGCTTTTGCACTCCAGTGGTCCCTTATGGGATGGCGAAAGGGAGAGGCTTCTTAAGATTTCCTCTCTTCCCAAGCGTGGGGTTGATTCCGTGTGCATGCTGTCAGCCGGTCCTAGTGTGGCCTACGAGGGGGCGCGCGGACCTTTCTCTCGATTTCTAACCCTATCGGGGTCTGATCGAATAGAGCGAAGGGCGGAGATGGCCCGAATCCGGGCGAATATAAAAGCGGGTTTCTCAGAGAGAGGCTTTTCGTACTGTGAGGGATCCACGGTGACATCAGTCGCGAAGACCACCTCGGGCGCATACCGACTACAGGTCCATGGAGCGTACGGTGGAAAAGTGGTGGAGACAGAGAGGCTTGCTCTGGCACTTGGACACTCGCTACGACAGATCCCCGATACACTTAAAGAGTTCGTCATACAGGGAGCCGGGGACCTTTGCCGAAGGTTGGAAACGGCTCATAACGAGGACGTTTCAGATGCGGGCTGTCTGGCGCGCACTCTGGGTCGATATAGCGCTGCATCAAATGGCACGCTCCGAATCGCGCTCGTGGGTGTTGGAATGTCTTTCATCGAGGTGGTGAAAATTCTTGAAAACTTACTCGAGAGACCGAAATCAACTCATGGCAAATACACCATATCAGGTTCCGATACCCCAGTGGAGCTCGTAGTGTATTCTCCTCGGCTTTCAGCGGCAGGTGGCTCCTGGGAAGAGTTGTGTTACGCGGTTGAAAAAGGCCTCCAAGAGCTACCGCCGATACAGGATGGGGACTCTCTCCAAAAGGCGGAGGCTGAAAGTCGAGAGTACAAAGCGAGCGCTGTCGCAAGGATCAGAAAGTTTGGCGA
>JALRCK010000345.1:1569-3515 GCA_023262305.1 Deltaproteobacteria bacterium | reverse complement strand
CTCAAGGAACCCTTGGGGGGTCACCTCAACCACATAGAAGGAGCGGCGGATCTCGCCCCCTGCCTGCATTTCGATTACACCGGTCACTCCCTCATAGCGAGGAAGCTGTGAGAGCGCTTCGATAAAGCTCTTACGCTCACGAAGGGACTTATGGATAGCGGCTACGACCAGTGTGCCTGCATCAAATCCTTGCGCTGCAAGGAAGTTGGGGGCGGTCTTAAATTTCGCCTTGTACGACTCACTGAACTGCTGCACGACGCTCCTTGTGCTCTGAGGGAAGAATGGTGTGACGAAGATGGCGGACTCAAAGAGGGCCTGCGAGTTTGCAACCTTGCTTGGATTGTCCCACAGTGCCGTGCCCAGCGGTCGCATCTTTCGGCGCGTCGCTCCACTCAGGTTGGAGAGGATCTTCACGCTCATATCCACCGAGTCCGGTATCAACAGCGCCTGAGCGCCGACACCATCGAGACGCTGCGCGATCTCCAGAATTGAAGCCTCATCCCCCGCAACATAGGGAGCCTCAAGAACTGGAGTGAGTCCAAATGCGGCGAGCTTTTTCTTGAAGACATGCAAAACCTCGCTGCCATTAGCACTCTCTGGGTACGCTACCGCGAACTGTGTTATGCCGTAATCCTTGTACGCCGCCGTCACGAGCGCATCCATCTGGCTTGTGGTTGTTGCTCCGAGGCGAGTCACGCCATTTCCTTGCGGGAACGTCTCACTCTTTGAGAATGAGAGAAGCGGCACACGCAGCTCTCGCGCGGTGTCAGCTGCAGAAACCGAGACGTCTGAGAGGAGTGGTCCAACGACAACCTTAGGACTCGCAGTTGCAACGAGCTCTCGCACGGCGGCAGATGCCGCGGCAGTATCAGAGCCGACATCTCTCACATCCACTCGCATCCTCGGCTGTTCTCGATCAGCCTCAACGGCCAACTCAACCCCCTGCTTTGTATCCCGCCCAAGAGATCCGAACTTGTCAGAAAGGCTTAAGATCAGACCTATCACTGGCGGTCGTTCATCACCAACCACTTCAGGAACGGCAAGTTCCGTCGTCACAAGACTCTGAGTAGATCCCTCCCAAAACGGTCTCCGTAAATCAGTTTGCACTCGATATCCTGGGGATGCGCGTCGCAATCGCTCACGCCCCACCAACTCATGAATGAAGGGATCGCTGCTCCAATCAAGCGCCACGTTCTCAAACTCTTTTTCCGGAATGGTGCGAAGCAAAAGAGTTGCTCCGCTTTCGGAAGCCTGCACCCCGACTCGCTCTCCCTGCTGGGCCTGTCGATTGGTCTTGGAAAACCAAGCTAAAGACTGTTCGGTATCACCGTGACGACCGTAGGCATACGCCAAAAGTAGCGCGAAGGGGGTCGAAACATCGGTCTCACTCAATCCTCGTGACTTAAAGTATGTACTCACAGTGGAGAGAGCCCTGGCCGACTCGTCTAAAGCCAGGTATTGGCTCGCGGCACGGAGAGCTGCTGCCTCTGCCTCTGTGTTCGAGAGTTCCGTTTTTTGCGCTTTGAGGTACGACTCTAACGCGGTCCGCCGCTTACCCTTGCGGAGCATCTCATCACCGAGCAGGAGGGATGCATCCGTGAGCTTCACACCGTGCGAATCGTGAAATGGCTGCCAGATCTCCCACGGCATCGGCTCTGCTGGGGACGTTGCGGTAACCTGTCGTGAGGTCTTGGATGCTGGACGCCGTCCCCGCCCTCCTTGTTCCATCCCCGAGCATCCCAGGGCGGATACCACCAATGATAGGACGGCTAGCGTGCGGAGTGATTGTCGAAACATAAGAAGCTGATACCAGGGGTGAATTCGATGTCGCCCCACTATACAAGGGGGAGCAACGGGTCGCCAACGGTGAAAAGAGAGGGAGTTGGAGTGATAAGTTGCGATGGAGAAGCCTATCCTCCTGAAGGTTCCGCGGAAATCGGCCACGG
>JALRCK010000345.1:0-1561 GCA_023262305.1 Deltaproteobacteria bacterium | reverse complement strand
TGAAAAGAGAGGGAGTTGGAGTGATAAGTTGCGATGGAGAAGCCTATCCTCCTGAAGGTTCCGCGGAAATCGGCCACGAGAAGGCAAAACTTACCTCTTAGTTGAGCATTCACGAAGCTCTACGAGATCGGCTATACATACGTAGTACGAATCAAACAGAGCCTAGGAGACCCCTCATGAAGAGTGTCTGTGTCTACTGCGGAGCAAACCCCGGCACCAAACCAGCGTATCGAGAAGCCGCCTCCCTTCTAGGAAGGACCCTCGCACAAAGAAATATTCAACTCGTGTATGGCGGCGGAAATGTGGGGTTGATGGGGGTTGTCGCAGACGCGGCTCTGGACGCAGGAGGCAGAGTTTTAGGAGTAATCCCGGAGAGCCTAGAGAGACTTGAGGTCGCGCACCGTGGACTCACTGAGTTGCGCGTTGTGCGCTCGATGCACGAGCGCAAGCTTATCATGGCTGATCACTCAGACGCCTTCATCGCCTTGCCAGGAGGCATCGGAACCGCCGAGGAGATCTTTGAGGTCTTTACATGGTCCCAGTTGGGCATACACCTGAAACCGTGCGGACTCCTTAACGTCGCAGGGTTTTTTGATGGTTTCGTGTCGCAGATCTCTCGGATGGTTAACGATGGATTCTTACGTGAAGAGCAGGCGCGTCAGCTTATCATCGCTGACGCCGTTCCGGAGATCCTTGAGAGGATCTCGACCCTCAAGCCGAGCGTTCATTTGAAATGGTCCGAACGGGAGAAGGTAGTCGTGTAACATCCACTAGGCATCAGGCTCTGCCTTACTTCCCTAAGGAAAAGCGGCAAAACCTCTCCCTGCTGCGAAAGCGGATATTGGGTCGATCTTCCCTAAGAAAACATATCCTTAACCTTGCCGAAGAACCCCTTCTCTGAGTCATCTTCAACAACTGTCCCTTGGAGCGTAGCCAGCTTCTCAAGAAGCTCTCGCTCCTCTTCGGATACCTTCTTGGGAACATGAACGTACACGCGAACGTGCTGGTCACCACGACGCTGGGGATTACTGCCCAGAATCGGAATACCCTTATTCTTAATTCTAAACACCTTGCCAGATGGAGTGCCCGCGGGGATTTTGAGCTTTAATTTTCCATCAAGAGAGGGCACCTCTATCTCGGTTCCCAGGGCTGCGGCTGCATATGAAATCGGAACTTCACAGATAACTTCGTGCTCTTGCCGCTGAAAGACCGGGTGCTCTTCGATAATGACCTGCACATAGAGGTCACCACTCGGGCCGCCTCCAACACCACCCTCTCCCTCTCCGCGCATCTTGAGGCGCTGTCCGTGATCAACTCCCGCTGGAACCTTGACCTTTAGCGTCGATTCTTTCACCCGCAATCCAGAACCTGAGCAATCTCCGCAAGGATTTTTGACAACCTCGCCGGCGCCCCCGCATGCATGACATGTCCGCGCGAGCGTAAAGAAGCCCTGCTGAACTCTAATCTGTCCCGCACCGCCGCACTGCGGGCATCGCTCTCGCGAACTACCCTTCGCGGCACCACTCCCCGAACACGTATCACAACTGGATCGCCGCCCGAT
>JALRCK010000344.1 GCA_023262305.1 Deltaproteobacteria bacterium | reverse complement strand
TCCCATCTTAAGGAATGTCATCTCACTTCCCCTCCTGCCCCACGAGATAGCACTCACTACTTCGATCGTGACGGTTGCAGCACAGAAGGTTGCCAAGCTCTTCGGCGCACAGAAGAATCTGGCGGCTACCTCCTCAGCCCTCGCGGCAACGGTGCTGATTGTTGGAGGGAGGTATTTGTGGCGGGCTCGATGTATCGACCAAGTAAACTCTTATCGAACCCCAGAGAAGCTTGAGGCTATACAATACCTCCGAGCCGTTCTTGATTCGTCCGAGTTTAGCGCTCCCTCTTGTCAGCGAAAACTTAAGAGGCGTGTCGTTGATATCTTACAGTCAGCGAACAACTTTTTGCAGGTGCCCGTGGTCCAGAGCGCAGCTCGTGCAGCGCTCGCCGACCTTTAAGGAGAGTGGAGTTGCTGGAATCCTACGGCAACAGCTCTATAACCCCTGAGATCTGCAATAACTTCGGTCTATAACTAGCGTAGTTATAACCACTGCCGTCCATGTGGTATGTAGTGTTTCGGCAGGTCTGCCGAGAGGTAGTCTTTTGGCTTTCTCAAAAAATTAAACACCACGAGGTGGTTGAGAGCAGCGAGGCCATCTTTCCATGTGATCTTTTTTCCTTCGAGGTAGTTACGAGGAAAGTACCAAATCGGGACTTCAATAATCTTGAGCTTAAGACAAGCAATCTTTGCGGTTATCTCGGGCTCAAACCCGAAACGATTCGACTCAAGCTTAATATTTTTGATCACATCAGCGCGGAAGAACTTGTAGCAGGTCTCCATATCGGTGAGGTACAAGCCTGAGAAGAGGTTGCTCAACGTCGTGAGCACTCGATTGACGAGGTAGTGAAAGGTTCGGTGTACCTGAACAACGGTCCCCTTAAAGCGAGAGCCGAACACGACATCAGCTTTGCCCGAAACGATCGGAGCAATAATACCGGGAAGATCCTCCATCGAGTACTCGAAGTCTGCGTCCTGAACACCAATGATATCGCCAGTCGCTAGCTCAACGCCCTTTCTGATGGCGGCCCCTTTGCCCTTATTAATCTCTTGGAGGTGGATCTTTACCTGAGACCTGAACTGGAACTGGGTAAGGATCGAACGGCTCTCATCTCGCGAACAGTCGTCGATGATGACAAGCTCCTTCTCTATTCCCTCGAACACCAGGGCATCCACCTGCCTCAAAAACTCCGAGAGGTGTCCTGCTTCGTTGTATACCGGGATGACGAGAGAGACTTTCATGCCTAAAATCAGGTTCGCTTTGGGAACGGCTGCCCCTGTACTCTTATTTTGAGGTACATACAGCTACCGATGAGCTGTCAGAACCTAACGTATTCCCCTTCTTCAGTCCACCAAGCTTCCATGTGATTCGGAGAAAACAAAAAACAGCACAACACATGCCACTAGACCCTCAAACCATCGGTTATTTTGACATTTTTCACCTTTTTTATGTTTACAAATGAGCAGAACGGCACTACACCAAGAAGAAGAAATGGACCTCATGAAACAGCTTTTCTTTCGCTTCCTTTCAACCCAATCGACCCGCGGGCAGGTTGCGCGCTACCTTGTTGCCGGCAGCAGCGCCGTTGTGCTCGACTTTATCATCTACCGGGTCCTAATGTGGGCATTTACCTTGGAGACCTTAGCCAAGGCAGTTGGTTATGTGGGAGGCACGGTCTACTCCTTCTATGTAAATCGCTCCTTCACCTTCAAGAGAGACAGTTCAAACCGGGCTCAGGTTGTCTCCTACCTCTTCATCTATGTTGTCTCAATGTTTCTTAACACCGGGATCAACCACCTCGGATTGCGCCTTCTAGGAACCGGAGAGCTCGGAATTAATTTCAGCTTCGCCACTGCGGCTGTCGCCTCGGCTGCATTTAACTTTGTGTGCATGAAACAGTTTGTCTTCAAACGGGCGTAGCAATCCTCTCATGGTCTCGAGCCACGATGTCCGCCGCTCGATGAGTACCTATCAAGGTTGTTCAATTCCCCACCAGGTTTCAGAACATATTGCAGCGCGAGCAGTAAGGCTCCCTCTTTCAATGCAATCATTGTTGGGACACAATAAGCACACCATCAGTCAGGAGCCAGGTCTATGAGCACCGAAACTATCCCCCCAAGCAATCCCCTCCACTCTCTCGATGAATGGGAGGATTTTCTTAAAGCTGCCTACCCAGAAGAAGAGCACGGATCGGAGTTCATCAAAAATCTTAAACGAGACCAGAACCAATTCCGCGACTACCGCAAAGAGGTGCGTCCCTCGGTAAAAGAGTTCTACAAGATTAATCACCAGCATCAGACTCTCGACTTTGTTTTACAAAAGAAAAAAGAGTTTCTCTCATTCTCACGCAAGGAGATGGGGATCTGGGAAGCCGCTGAATTCCTTAACCAACTCGTCGATGATAGCGACCCGGACACCGACCTCTCACAACTGCAGCACCTCCTTCAAACCTCCGAGGCGATCCGCACCGACGGGCATCCAGATTGGTTCGTTCTGACCGGATTCATCCACGATCTCGGAAAGATTCTTTGCCTTTTCGGCGAGCCTCAGTGGGCGGTTGTAGGCGATACCTTTCCGGTCGGATGCAGGTACTCCAACAAGATTGTCTTCAGTGAATTTTTTGAGCTTAATCCTGACTTCACAAATCCCGAGTTACAGACAGAGAACGGAATCTATGAGGAAGGATGCGGGCTCGACAAGATTCACCTGTCGTGGGGTCACGATGAGTACATCTACCATATCGCAAAGCCCTACCTCCCCGAACAGGGGCTCTACATGCTGAGGTACCACTCATTTTACGCTGCACATAAAGAGCACGAGTACCAACACCTGATGACCGACCACGACAAGAAGATGTTCGAGTGGGTGAGACGTTTCAACCCCTACGATCTCTACTCAAAAGCTGAGACTCCTCCCAATGTTGAGGAGCTCAAGCCCTACTACCAAGAACTCATCGGAAAGTATTTTCCAAGCTCCTTACGGTGGTAATCTCCCGATCTCAGAGAGCGCACTTCTGATGAACTTCACGTAAGAGACGCGCGTTATTCTCGCGACTCCATCTCTGTAAAATCCTTGGGAGCCGATAGGCGTTCTCTTCACCTCTGGTACCGACTAAGGAATTCTCTTTGATCGATAGGAACTAAAAGACCGTAAGCCTCAGTTATCCTATCCATGTTTGACACGGGCATGAGCGAGCCCGACTGCGCACCCCAAGCAACGAAGGATAAGAACACAAGAACCATTGGTCTCATATTTTATCTCTCCCTAAGCTTACTGCTCTCATCATAGATCCTACGAGGCAGACAAAAATGAGCCCCCTTGAGACCACAGTACTCCTCGTACCGTATTCACCCGAATTTTTAGTGGGGATAATTTTTAGGGCACTAGACATCCCCTTCCGTCTTGAATCAGAGATGTTGAACGAATTGAAGGGGGGCTTGTAGAGCAATGTAGCAACTGTTGGCACATTTTTTCGATACGCATGGCGATAGGTCGAAAGGATAGAGGCAAAAAGGC
>JALRCK010000343.1 GCA_023262305.1 Deltaproteobacteria bacterium | reverse complement strand
ATACATCCAATGGCGAAATACTAGCTATCGTCGACAGCGGTACCTCCAAGCACATCTTACAGTGTCGGACTCTTCTCGCCAACGCTAAAGAAGCACACGTCGCAGTCTCCAGTTTCGCAGGAGATACCTCTCGCTCTACCTACAGTGGAGACCTACTGTGCACCGTCCGCACCGAGAACGGTCAACTTATGCCTCTCTCTGATACATCAAGTGCACTAGTCGTTCCCGATGCCAAAAGACCTTTATGGTCAGTTCGACACGCTCAACTCGCCGGTCATGAAATCGTGCTAGGCAACAAACCTGGTCTCCTTCTACAAGGGAACCCACGCCACTTTGTTCCCTTCATCAACTGTCCAGACACAGGTCTTTGGCTCATCCGTCTTCTGCCTCCGCCTACTCTTCACAACCGGATCTATCCTATCCACCTGGCTACGAACAGTATCGCTCAAGACACAAGACTCCAAGATCATGAACGTCTAGGTCACATCTCCTTCAAGCGCATGCGTCAACTCAATATTGATGGTATTACCCCACCAACGTCGAAACGCTTGAAACCAATCACGTGCCCAGTCTGTATCACCGCCAAAGCTAGACGTGCCAATCGACCCGCACCCTCTACTCCTGCCGATCGACCGACAGAACCGTGGCAAGATGTCTACACCGATCTATCCGGCAAAGTACGCACTGCTAGTGTCACCGGCGCCAAATACTTCGCCGTCTTCGTTGACAGCTACTCCGGATCCATGCATATCGAATTCATGAACTCGAAAAATCACTTCATCTTCGGCTACAAACGTTTTGTCTCTTACCTCGGTCGGCATCCAAAGACTCTCCGCTCCGATCAAGGTACAGAGATTCTGAATAAAGAACTCACTGCCTACCTCGAAGCTAACCACACCAATCATATCGTGTGCTCTAAGGATGAACACGCCAGCATTGGAGCAGCCGAAAACAGCATCGGCGTTCTGCGTACCTCGGCCAAAGCAATGATGCTCGCCGGTAACATTCCAAAACGATACTGGCAATTCGTTGTTTCTCATGCAGCCTATCTTAACAACATTGTCGCTCCGTCACGCTGTGATCGTACCAAAACCATCTTCGAAATCCTCTTTGGTCGCCGCGCCGACGTCCGTCGAATTCCGCCAATCGGCGCCTTCTGCGCTGTATACTCTGATCGTCGCCAACTCCAAGATCAGTCCTTCGGTCTTACTTCCAAGCAAGGCGTCTTCATTGGCATCGCTCGCTACAAAAAGGTTCTCGGGTACGTCGTCACTGATGGCAAATCTCTCTTTGTCACTCGTGATCACATCACCTTCGATCCACAGCTATTCCCGTTCAAGCTTAAACCTACTTCCTCGCCCGATTGGCAAACCTTCTATAACCTCACAAATCCAGTTGCTGAAGGAGCAGTGCTTAACAAATCTCCTACCACTACTCCCGAGAATCCTATGCCAGACTACGCTTCCGACGAATCCGATCTCGATCCTGACTTCGACTCCGCTCAGAACCCTGAATACGCTGACATCAATGATACTCCTACTTATGAATCATCGTCTGACGACGATTCGCCTGATAACGACTCAGCCCCTATCCACACTGAGGAGGAGTCTTCTACAAATCTGACTCGGCCCTCTCGCGCCCGTCAACCCGTTCAACGCTACAAAACCACTCATACTCCTCGCCCTCCTCGCTCACAGACGCCCTCCGAGATCTTGTGGCACACAGATCCCGCATACAAACAAGAGCGACTGAGCTGGATCGGCAAGGAAGTTAGCAAATTCTTCCCTACCCATGGTACCTTCAAAGGCAAAGTTCAACAATATCACTATGCCTCCGACAACTACACTATTACTTACGAAGACAATGACGTTGAACGAGTCACCTACACCAACATGAAACGCATAGTACCCGGCACTCCAGAATATGCCGATCATCAGTCTATCGTTCGGGCCCTACACGTCGCCTTCACAGCTGCAGTCACTGATGCTGCCTCCACTGTAAACAGCGATGTCATTCCCAACTCCTACAAAGAGGCTCGCGCATCCTTGGAGGCTGCCGGCTGGCAGCAAAGCATGGACGAAGAAATGACCAATCTTCGCAAACTTGGCTGTTGGACAGTCGTTCCACGGTCCTCTCTTCCTCCAAACACTCCTATCATGGGCACTCGCTGGACATACCGTAAGAAAACCGACGAAAACGGAACCTTTACAAGGTATCGTGGTCGTCTAGTTGCTAAAGGCTTCTCTCAGATACTTGGTGTCAACTACTTCGAATCTTTCTCTCCTGTTGCATCGTTCGTCACCATCCGTACGTTGTTTGCGATGACAGCTTTGCCTATGTTCAAGGTCTATCAATATGACGTCCAAGTTGCCTTCATCCAAAGCGTCATCGATCCTAATCATCCACCGGTCTATTGTGAACCCGCTGAAGGTTATGAAGATAGACGTCACTATGTCTATCAACTTCATAAGCACCTCTACGGCATGAAAGATTCTCCTCGCGGTTGGTCCAAGCTCTTCACGTCAGTCTGCCTCAAATACGGATTCTCTCAACTCAAGTCCGACGAATGTGTGTTTGTGAAAATTGTTCCCAACACCAAGTCCGGCAAATCCGCCAGCACCTTCTCCGCCGTTCTCGATACTACACCAAACGTGCCCGAACATGCTCGTATATACAAAGACTGCCCGTATGAAAGCTGCCTCATCATTCTCTGCAGCTACGTTGACGACATCCTGGCCTTCACCAATAGTCATTCACTCGCCGATAACTTTCTTGCGCATTGCAATAAGCGCTTCACCATGACATGCGATGGTGAAGCTCACTGGTATCTATCGGTTAAATATACACGCGACCCTTCAGGCGCAGTCTCGGCATCGCAAGAACTTTACATCGACAAGATCCTCAAACGCTGGGGCATGGAATCCTGCAAACCTCTTCCTACCCCCTTTCCGGCCAAATCAGATGTCGTTCTTGATGAACTCTTGAAGCCTATCGAGAACCCTGATCCTGTGCTTAACAAGCAATTTCAGGAAATTATCGGACAACTCTTGTATTGTCAGCAGCAGACCATACCAGAGATCAGCTGGTCAGTATCTATCTTAGCCCGATTTACCACCAAAGCTGGAGCCCCTCACATGGCGCTCGCCAAGAAAGTCCTTCGCTATCTCCAAGGCCGCAAGCGCATCCCTCTTCGCTGGTGTGCTCGCTCTTGCCAACAGCCGCATCTGCCTGGCCACATCTATGGCTACGCCGATGCCAGCTTCGCTGATATCAAACCCGATCGACTTTCGAGTATGGGCTATGTCTTCATTATCAACAACGGCGCTGTGAGTTGGAGATCCACTCGCACCCCCCTTGTCACACTCAGTGCCGCCGAGAGCGAAGTCATTGCCCTCTCCGCCGCTACTCAAGAAGCAGTTTATCTGCGCAAGCTTGCTAACGAATTGGGTTTCACTCAAACATCACCCACAACTCTCTATGAGGATTGCACCGCTGCCGTTGCGCTTTCTAAAGAGAACCGCTTCCGCAA
>JALRCK010000342.1 GCA_023262305.1 Deltaproteobacteria bacterium | reverse complement strand
ATGTAAAACATATTTGGGTCTGTTGGATAAATTTGGACGGCTCCTCCGGAGGAGACTACCTGCTGTTGCGTAGTCGTCTTAAGATTTCCCACGTTCATCGCTTGCTGACGCAAGGCTTGGATCGCTTGCAGAACGGGTCCTTGCTGCGCAAGGTACGCTTGCCCCAACTGGCTCGTCCAATTCATCTGCTTTGCCATCATCTGAAGTACAGGGGGATAGTGGCTCACGGCTATAACGCTCACATCCCACGGCTCACTCTCAACGGACTGCCCCGGGTGCATCGCCGTTACAACCGCAGCCTCTGATACCTGGTCTGGATACGTTGATGCTTGCAGGATCTGCGCAATGAGTGGATCAGGATAGAGAGCGATCGGCGCCACCAAGGTTTGAAGCTGGAGTGGGCTCTGCGCTACCGAGGCATCAACCGCACCTAAGCCACTTTGTGCTACGGCTCCCTCAACAAGAGGTCCAACCAGGAGCGCGCAAGCGACAGCTCCCACTGTAGAGAGAGAAAGAAGATTTATTCTCATTGTTGTCATAGTCCTTATATATGGAACCCGGAAACCTGTGGGCATGAAAGTATCGCTCGAAGTATCGCACCACGCCTCGCAGGGCTGTCAATCAAGGAAGTTAACTCAGCCCCCCTCCCCCTCGTCCCCAACAAGCTGTAATCACTTGGAGGAGAGTCCAGGGTTCCACACTTTGTCCACCAAAAGGACCAGAACATGGCACAAAGATCTCCACGCTTGGTTAGCCAAAAGGTGGTGTCATACTGAAATTGTACCAAGAACTTCTTCTAAAACATTATCGGACAGAGGAAACGAGCCATGAGTACCCCTACGAAGAGCCCCCTGAATATCTCGAACCTCACCCATGAGGAGATGTCTGATATTCAACAGATGGTAGAGGAGTTCGGCGCTCACATCGACCTCACTCGGGTCAACGAAGCGTTCATGGCTCACGAAAGCTCCCTCTCAGATGCGGACTACCGCGGACTCCTTGCCGTCAACCTCTTCTACCTCATCGGCCAGGCTCGACGCGCCCCCAATCTCATCGACACACGCGACAAAGAGTGGATATTCCAGACCATGGGATACCTTGGAATGGATCCTCGCAAGGTGTTGCGCGATGAGAGCCTCACGTTCCTTTCGAAATAACCCTTACAGGAGGACACATGACAGCAGTGACACAGACCGTAGAGACTCCAAATCAAGGCATCTTAGAGAGAGCGCTTAGAGCCTTCTCGAGCGAAAACGCCCAACGGGCGATAGCTACCCTTGAGGTGACCCTGCCAATCCCCGTCATCTCATCGGTTATTTCAACCATCAACTTTGCGCAACACGCTTGTGCCACCTGTTTCAATCTTGTCGATGGGGAGATCTCTCGAGGTGTCATTAACGCATGTCAAGCAGTGGCAGATGTGGGACAGGTGATCGCCGGTTTCTTTCCGATTGGCGAGACGCTCGTGGACATAGCAGCCTTCGGGCTCGAGTTCGCCGACACCCTCGTCACTGCGTACAACAAGGGCGCGCAGGGAGAGAGACCTCCTCTCTCACCTCGTCTGGTACCAGTGCCTGTAACGGCATAACCGATAACAAGGAGATCATATGTTCTCGAATTTTTCAAAGGTAGAAGCGCCCAGCGCCGCGGTATCAACGGCGATCGCTGGGGTTGTACCCGCATCTTTTTCTGACCTCGTCGTGCCGGCGATAGGAAAATTGATCGACCCGGAGGTCTCAGCAGTCGGCGTTGCCCAAGAGCTGATCGCTGCAGCCGGAGGCTCCGCTGGCAGTGTGGCAGCTGATGCCGCAGTGCCGGATGGAATCGAAGCCATCGCAAAGCTCCTCGGGGCGGATGGACTCCTTGCCAAGTATGGTCCCGGTCGCGCTGCGGCAGCCGTCACAACCCCGATCATTGAGAAGCTCGTCTCAGCACCGATTATGAAGGGTTGCATGGCTGTAATCGCCAAGCATTCAGCGCTCCTCTCCCTCGCAATTACCGGACTCACGGCACTTCAGGTGGGAGTGGTAGCGGCTGCTGGAATAGCTGCTGGGTACGCGGTGTACAGGTTCTTCAAGGGTCGCGAGTCGACTCCAACAGAACCGGCACCTGCGTAACTATCCGCTTGAGACCTCCTATCACCCGGTTCCTCCCATCCCCTCAAACTGTGGCTCCCTATGAATTAGCCTAAGGCTCTCTGCGTAGTTACGCCCAGCACCAACCCATCATTTTGCGTTTTGTCCGCTCCGGTCCCCTCTCCCTGGTCAAATCCCACCTCGCTATCTTACCCCCTTCACAAAAACTACCCTGATCCTTGTCAAACGACTGCCCCTCAATCAAACCAGGAGTACGATATGAGAGAAGGAAAAGAGGACAAGAGCCCCTCATCTGAAGACAAAACCCAATCCACAGGAAGTCTCGGGGGACTTGGATACACGATCCCTGGAATTCGCCTCAGCGATGATTTCAGGGCGCGCTTAAAGGCATGCGATGCAGTGGCTCTGCAAAGCACGTTGAAGCAGGACGCCGCTAACCTCGCCGCTCAACTCAACAGATTCAATTCCGCTTACGCTATCGCTACTCTTCTTGACGGCGAACACAAATCGTTGTGGAGCACTCAACCTCTGATGGCGGATCTTTGTAAACCGTTCACCATGGAACCAGTTCCAGCGGCGCTGATCCCTGAGCGTTGCGGGAGAATTAGAAATGAGCGCCAAGTGGTTCGCAAAGAGATCGAGGGTATCTTGAAGGATGCTCTCGCCCAGCAAGGCGAAGACCCGTACACTACCAAATACCACGCGATCAGGACCTATCACGGCAACCTCATGTATGAAGTCCGGCGACTCTCCCTTATCGATCAACGAGAGATTCGAAAAGCGATCTTTATAGCCAGATCTGCCGTCGATCCCAAGGACTATAACCAACTTCTCACAGACATTCAGAGAACGCCCTCCGGCTCTTACGCGAAGGTGCTTGACTCCTTTTACGAGCGACACTCGGAGCTGCAGCCGCACCGACAGGCGTTTGACACAATATTCGAGTACCTCAACCAGGGACGTTTACATCCGCCGGCTCTTCCGACGGTCGTACAAGCCTTCCTCTCCCTTCCACAAGAGTGCAGAGGGGCTATGGCGGGCGATTTTCGCGCTTGGTTCGACTACCAAACGACCTTCTTCATGTGGAAGGAGCAATCAAAACACTCACACGAGGTAGAGACGGTGACCGAGCTGGAGCAGGTCGCCATCGCGGCTCAACACCTAACACAGTTCCCAGATGCTGCGGATGGACTCATTAAGTATATGTTCCTGAACGTCCTTCGGAACGAAGGACGCTTTCGGAGCTTCAACGCCGTGAGGGAGCTTCGAGATCTCAACACCACACCATGGTACGAGAAGTACAACGCCTGGCTTGTAGGTAGTGGACAACAAAACATGGATTCCCTCCATGAATTCCCGGCGGGTCTCGACGGAACGGGAAACGAATCGGCGCCGCTTGTCCCAACCCAGACCCCCGCTGACGATATAGATCCGTATGGAGGAGCTCAGGCTCTCTCAACGGAGCGGTTA
>JALRCK010000341.1 GCA_023262305.1 Deltaproteobacteria bacterium | reverse complement strand
CATTAGGATAGGTTTGAATCAAGACCAAATTGATTGGGTTTGCGCCCCTGCTCGGCTGCCCTTCGCTACGACCAAAAGTATATCCCCAGAAGCCACTATAGGCGTCGAGGTAACATGCCCCATCACCAACCGAGCAATCATATACCAAACGTTTAGTCGCTGAAGCAGACAGAGGGATTTTGTAGGCTACATCTCCCGTGATGGCATCGATGAAGTACCGGACGGCAAGGTTGTTCGCTCCTAGGTCCACTTGGAATGCAAGGTATATGTTGCCAGAGCTAAGGTCCTCAAGGAGCCCGGTATCCAACACGAAAAGTTTGGGAGTACGTTTGAGGGTAGGTTGCGAAGAATATTCGCGTTGCCACTGCGCCTCTGCCCGTTGCAGCGCATCCGCTGGACTAAGCGAAGGTGCTAAACGATCGAGCTTACGTTGAGAGACTCTGTTATTTATCATGACTGAGTCTCTGGAAGGATTCACGTGAACGGTAACTTGTGAGCCGAACACAGGAACCTGGCCCATGACCTGTTGAAATTGGACATGAGTGACACCCAGATCGTCAGTTTCCAATTTCTGCTTTTTTAGCTGCGCGTCAGGTTGCGGCAGCCCGAGCTTCTGCGAGTTATCCCTAATCGCCGCTATCGCCACTTTTTCAACGTCCCCGGCGCCAAGACTAGTCACACGCCCGGAAGCAAATTGCTGATGAAATGCGCTGAGGGGAACAACCATTCCAACCGTCTGTCCAGTGACAGGGTCTTGAAAGCTCTTGTCATGTAATGGAGAGGCTGCGGCTACTCCTCCAAAGTAAAGGACAGCAGCGAGGATTGCGAGGGACACCCCCACCCTTCGACCCCTTCTTGGATTGCATGTGAGTTCAAATTGACTATTCATGGGCGTCTCTCACCAAAAAACGGTTCACCACAGAAAGGATTTGGACCTAACGACTTCGAGTCCCGGCTGCAGACCCATGGTTACATACGAAGTTGACCAAAGGCAAAATAACTGTGCCTCCGCACGTTACGTGTGTCAGTGGATGGCATAGGTCAACCGGCTAAGTGGAATTAAGTAAGGCTTTGCACCGAAATGCTATCGCGAATTAAGCACTGCCTGAAGGTTGAGGTATGAGGTCCTACCCACTCCCACCGACTCACCTCACCACCACATCCCCCGCATACCCCCTCACAAATTCCATGTTGCCCCTTACCTGCATGCTGACGAATCCGGATACGGAACCCTCCACGCATCCTCTGTAGGTAAAGCTCGTCACACCGACGATGCTTGGGACTCCGCCGATGGTCTGAATCACAGGACCGCCGGAGTCGCCCTGACAAATTGCGCTGCCACTTTCGTCAAAGCTCGCGGCGAAAAGTCCAGGTACGGTGGCGCCAACGATCATGTTGCCCGCCTTTAGTGCTGACAGACCGAGATCCACGAAGGAGTAGCCCTCTTCGTCGTTTCCATATCCATACACGGTGATCTCCTCATTCGGACTGACAACATCCGTTACGTTGAAGGGAACGGGAGGCACTCCTAGGTTAACGCCAACGGTAACCATCGCGGTGTCGAAGGCGGAACCAGTGCCGGTGTAAAACGGATTGACCTTGTACCTTACGACTGGGTAGGACCCCTTGTCGGTAACGACCAAGAATCCATCCGCGCCATCTTGTTTGGGTGTTAGAATGCAATGAGCGGCTGTCAGAATATCATCGTTGGTAACTATAGTGCCGGAACAGCTTCCAATCTGGACCAGGTTTTCACCAACAACTTTGACCGCAACCAACGCGACCACCGGACTTCCCTCTGCGCTACAACTGGAGCCACCTGTGACTTTGCCGGTGATATCGCCGCAAGGGCTATCGCTCCCCCCTCCCCCACCACAAGCCCCCAACAACATGACTGCGGCAACAAGGAATACTTTTATAGCGGATCTCATAGCTAGCTCTCTCCGAGGGACGCTTGGTTATTTGAACTGTGAGAACCTCAGCGATTGGTCGCGGGGGTTTGGCGGGAGGATAGAAGGGGTGCAGAGGTGGGGGTAGCGGGTGTATCAGTGGGTGGATTAAGTCCCGGCGCGTGGGAGAAACGTTATCAAAGTAGGCGAGAAGCTATGCGATCGTCGGTTTCGGATACCACGAGCCTCCTCCTAGCGGCGATCATCCCGGCCCGACAGTAGTCGGGCCCTCCCACCTGAATTCGGCAAGGAGAAGGAGCTCAAGCCAACAACTCTCTCACGAGCGGTGTATCCTCTTGACGCTTCTTTTGAGCGGTCTCTCTTCTAGCACTCGGATCTTGAGAGTCCCAACCCGCCGGCACCCCCTACCCACCCCGTCAAAGTGAAGAGGTAAGTAGGGTGCACCGGCTGCTGGAGGGACCACAAAACCAAGCGGGTCCGGCCCAATTATTTTGCTCGTGGGGCGGGCGTGCCAGACGCGGCAATCACGCCGTCGAAGCCGCCGCCGACGTGGTCGTCGTTGTAGTCGAGTGTTCCAACACCGTTGCCCTCCAAACGGGAGCTCAGCGCGATATCAGGGAGAGAGCCACGCACAAACGCGGCCCTGAACAGGTCTCGGAGAATATTATCAGGGTTAACATAGTGGCGCGCGACTGCGAACGAGTGGATCGCGGCTGCGAGCGCCTGGTCTCTCGGATCAGCGAAAACAAGGGACTTCTCTTTGAGAATACGCTCCTGAGAGGAGCGATCCTTTCCTGCCGTGCCCTTAACCACTGCCGTGATTGTGATCTGCCTAGCGTGTGAGTAGTCCCGCTCCTGACAACAATCCGGGTACTTTTTAGGCAATGTTTCAAAAAATTCAAGATAATCCGAGTGGACTAGGTCGCTGCCATATGAGTTACCTTGCCTATAATAAAAATTAAGGGCCTTCATCGCTTCAACATCGCTAACGCCGGCGGGAACGGTGAATGTAGAGACTCCCGTCTTACTGTCAAAGGTGTAGGAATTCAACATCTTTCGAGCTGTCTGATACGAAGTCATTGCTGATTTAAACACATCCTCGCCTCGCAGCGCTCGTAGGGCGATGCCTAATCGGCGAGACATCTCATCCGAGGAGAGCGATTCAGCTTCCCCTACTAGACCTGAAGCGGCTTGGGAAACAAACCCAGCTGCTATCTCGGCGACCTCAGCCCCCTTTCCGGATACTTCCTGAAACGCAACCATACTCTCCCTCCCTATTCTCAATTATCGCTTGAGCGAGCTTGATACGAGACAACTTCTCCTCTTCGCTTACATCATCAGCGCACAAAAGCTTCGCTATCTCTGCGCGAAGCATTTCTAGGAGCGCCTCTTTTTTCAGCTTCTCGTCTTGCATGAAACTTTCTCTCACCCAACATACAACTGTTCGATCTGCGTTGTTAAGAAAATACTGAAAGAGCTGCGCTAAGCAACTGGTGCCATGATCTGTCGGTTTCGTATCGATTTTGTGGGTTCAAATAATTAGGAGTGGATGTGAGGGGGCACGCGGGAGGGGTGGTGCGATGGTGCGGGGTTGGGTGTGGGATCCGAAAGAGGCATCGGTTGCATGGCGTGGAGAACATTGCAATGAGCGGGCGCG
>JALRCK010000340.1 GCA_023262305.1 Deltaproteobacteria bacterium | reverse complement strand
GGTTGAAGAGCTCGACATCCTCTCCCTTTTGAGCACCACTGTCTCAAAATCCAAGGGCGAGGCGAGGCGGCTCGTTCAAGGTGGAGGCATTTATCTCGACAGCGAGCGAATCTCGCAGGAGACCTTGAAGGTTAAAGAGACGGCGATCCTCTCAAAAGGGTTCGTGGTGTTGCGCAGCGGCAAGAAGAACTACCACCTCGTGCGACTGGCAGATTAGAGACGACAAGGCTCGCAGTGAGCGACGAGAACTTTTCCGAGGGTGACTCAGTAACTATTCTCTCTCTGAAGAGGGATGGGATTATCGATGAGGTTCTCGGCGGGGGAAAATTTCGCATCGTTGTTGGATCGCTTAAGATGACATGTGCTGTAACAGATCTCGCTCCTGCAAAACCCCGAGCACCCAAGCCACGTTTGACTGAGCAGAGGGTGCTAATCAAGAACCAACCCAAGCCCCCTTCCACACTCGACCTCCACGGCTGCACGGTCGATGAGGCGATCCGAAAACTCGATAGCTGGCTTGACGCCGTAGTGCTCTCCGAACTCTTCCACGTCAAGGTGGTGCACGGCCTCGGAACTGGGCGGGTACAGTTGGCGGTGCATCAACACCTGCGAACGATAAAGGCGGTGCGGCAATTCAAGATCAACGAGTGGAATCCGGGAGAGACGGATATCTACCTTTGAGTCCCAATAATTCGTTTGCGCTCAGCCCCTTTAGACTGGTAACCCCGTTGCTCGAAACAACGCTGGTCCGGTCACTTCCTTTGCAACCCCAACGATGGTACTTTCTACGACCTTATGCCGACCGCTGAAAAACCACCCCAAGAGATATCAGTCTCCATCTCTAACCTCGCTTCCGGCGGTAGCTTCGTTGGTACGATCACTGCTCCAGAGACACATGTCGGCAAAAAAGCCTTCATCCCCTATACTGCCCCCGGCGAGAATGTCACCGCCACAATCACACTCAATAAGAAGAGCTTCGTGAACGGCGCCCTCGGCGCGATATCGAACCCTTCATCCGAGCGTGTCACACCCCCCTGCCCGGTTTTTGGTCAGTGTGGCGGGTGCGATCTTCAACACATCAACGTACCGTTTCAACGCACACTAAAATCGCACATGGTCGCGGACCTGCTCCGTGTGCACGGAGGGATAGAGGTCCCCGGGGGGGTAACTATCCTCGGAGAGGATCTCCCCTCTCTCAACTATCGTAGGCGCATGTCCTTCCACGTGAATAAGAAGGGAGAGTTCGGACTCTACCGAAAACATGCCCGGTCAATCGTAGAGATCGACCACTGTCCGATATCAACTCCTGCAATCAATAACTGCCTCAAGGAGAACCTTGAGCTCTTGAAAGGCTGCGCACCTGAGTGTGAGACGGTAACCATCGAGGACCACGACGAGGGGATCTTTATCGCCTTCGAGGTTCATCCACGAAACGACAAGGCACTCGACACACTTCTTCCTAAGCCGGCCTTCAAGGAGCTGCTCAAGAGGGTGCCGAACATCCAAGTGAACTATCGCCACAAGCCGATCTTCAAGGGCGAGAACCGAGCTGCTGATGCGCCTCCAGTGGGGCACTTCTCACAGAACAACCGCGCCGCAAACGATCTCATGATCGAGTACATAAAGCAGCACGTTCTTACCGAACGAGTAACGGACCTCTATGCGGGCGCTGGCAACATCTCAATCCCCCTCGCCGAAGCTGGCCACACGGTCACAGCCGTGGAACTGGATCCTCACCTCGTTGAGTTCGGACAGAGTCGCGCGCTTGAGCGTCAGCTCGGTGAGAACCTGACGTTCTACCACAGTGGGTGCGAGAAGTGGATTGACGGTCATACGCCCGATGCAACCGTTGTTCTCGATCCCCCTCGAAGTGGCGCGCTTGAGGTATGCCAACGACTTTCTCCAGCGATCTCCCCGAGCCTTGTGTATGTGAGCTGTTACCCACCTACGTTCGCTCGAGATGTGCAGGTGCTTGTTGATCGGGGCTACAAACTCGCCACGGTGAAAATGCTCGACATGTTCCCTCAAACCTATCACGCTGAGCTCATTGGGGTGCTCCACGCTTAAGGGCGGGTGCTTGAGCTGAACAAAGATTTACCGTTTTACCCCCTGCGACCCGGTGCTATAGATCGTTCTATGAGAAACACTTTCATCGCATCACTTCTTGCCCTTGTCGTGCTCTCTATGCCCCTCGTCGTTATGGCGCAGGACCAATACTCCGATGGCAATTACAGAGAGCTTGTTCCTGTCAGCCCCAAAGATGGATGGGATAAGCTCGAGCCCACTCAAAAGGCAGAGGGCTCTCCATTTTGGTCTCAGTTGTTGATGTGGGTCCCGAATCGCGTATTAGACCTTATTGACATCTTCCGCTTCGATGTGGGTGTTGGTCCCTCCTTTGGCGCTGTTGTCCGCGTCACCAAGTATGGGCAAGTTGGTTTTCGAGAGGTCATGCCTGCCTCCCTCCGCGTTGGCGACTTCGGGCGACAGATGCCGGTGCTGTTGGAGACCAGTAATGAATTCGGCGTAGGTCCGGCGTATGTAGATTCCGCCGACAGAAAGGTGTGTGACGGTGAGATCGGTCTCGGTGCTGACGCTCTCGTTGCAGGAGCGTACGCGGGAGTATGCGTCGATGAATTCGCTGATTTTCTCGCCGGCATTTTCTTCATTGACCTGAAAGATGACGATATCTAACCGACGTGCCATCTCGCTGGTGCAGCAGATTGGGCTTCTCTTTCGGGGAGCGCCAAAGAGCAAGACTCCAAAGCGAGCCACTCAACCAAAGAGGGCCCCTCGCTCCCATCGAAACGACGACTTCCTGCACCGCGTGTGGACAACACTCCGTTCCGAGTACTTTCCCGATCGCCCCGATTTAGACACCTACACCGTTTCATGGAGTCCTCGCAGACAGAAACGCGTGCTTGCGTCATGCAATATAAAGCAACGGCGAGTTGTTGTGGCAAAGGAGCTGTTTGAGCCGAGCGCATGTCGATGGATTCAAGCGGTTGTGTACCATGAGCTGTGTCACGCAGTGATCGGCGAAGCGGTGCACACGAGCGGCGGACGCCGCCAATGGCACGGGCGTGAATTTCGTGCCCTGGAGGCGCGCCACCCAGATATTGAGGCGATGAATGTATGGATTCGCTCCGGGGGTTGGGCGATGGCGGTGAGAGCTAACCGGGCTCGCCGCACTCGGCGAGCCCGTGAGACGCCCACACCGTAACCTCTCCGCACGCAGGGTTCGTGGGTCGTCAAAACAGCCTCGTCGCTTGACAGCATCATGCCCGATATCCCTCTCGTGGGCGCACTACGACGCAGAACAGCGCCTCAATCGATCCGACCTATGCTCCCTCTCCCGCCCGGCTGCGATCCGAAGTATAAGCTCTCCATGCTCTCTCGTCGCACATTCCTCAAAGCAGCTTCGGTAGGCGCCGCCGGATTCGCCGTGGCAGCGGCCCGCCGTGACATGGAGGATGATGGATACACCGGCACTCCTGTCATTGAGCGGGTCACCGTATCAATCCCCAATCTTCCGAGAGATCTAGCGTCGTATCGGATAGGATTTCTCACCGAC
>JALRCK010000033.1 GCA_023262305.1 Deltaproteobacteria bacterium | reverse complement strand
ATCGCAAACTCCTCTCCCGCACATATCTCCTCAAGAAGGGTATGGAGGTACGCGTTTGTCGCCTCAACCTCTACAACCTCGGTTGTGTTCTCATCATCAAACTTTGGGGCCACATCATCTCTATTCATAACAACTCACTTTCGCTTTACACTTACTCCGCTCCACTCCTGGAACGTGAGATTGTTTATGGCACAGCCCGTCAGGCGAGTTGTCACGGAGGCGTGTTACCTTTGTAAAACTTTTGTCACCTCCATAAGCTCCTTGCCCGAAGGGGCACAAACATAGCTAAATCCCTGATTAGACGACACTTGCTACCATTCAAACCAAACCATGCCATGCCTCCTTTTCCATCAAATCCTATGAATATGCCCCTATTCACGATAGTCTACCCTCCTATTGAGTAGTTCCGGATGAGAGCGTTTGGGATGATGATGACACCAAACCTACTCTCCGTTTTTTTCTTATGACTGACCCGGCGAGGGCTGATCTTCTGGCCCGAAATGACAACGACCTCGTTCGAATGACCCTTGAAGGGGACAAAGAGGCCTACCGCGCTCTGGTTGAGAGGTATCAGGGGAGGCTATTCACCACCGCCCTCGATATAGTGAAAACACGCGAGGATGCTGAAGACGTCGTTCAAGAAACCTTTGTTAAGGCCTTCTTATCATTAGCACAATTCAAAGGGCAGAGTAGCTTCTACACATGGCTGTACCGCATCTGCTTCAACATGGCGATCGACATACGCCGAAAAGCAGGTCGCAGAGGCGGTACCCACCTTGAATTTAAAGAACATTTGGGCGTCAACAGGTCGGCGGTTGATGATGGCGCGCGCGATTCCGGCGGCTCCGGGGTTGGTCATCACCCACAACGAGTTGAGGGTCCTCACGATGCACTTGCGAGAAAAGAATTGGGACGCAAGATTCAAGAGGTGCTCTCGAAACTTTCAGAGGAGCACCGGGCCGTCATCATGCTTCGCGAAATCGATGGACTTGATTACGAAGAGATCGCCCAGGCTATCGGCGTGCCAAAGGGAACAGTTATGAGTCGACTCTTTTATGCCAGAAAAGCTCTTCAAAAAGCTCTCGAAGAGTTTGCGCCCGATATCTCACCAGGAATGAAAACAGAGGATTCAGCACACGAAGGAAGCGCTCAATCGACACGATCAGGAAAGGCTCGATAAGGTGGTGGTATGAAGGGATCGCAATCGAAAGAACTGAGCGAAAAGCAGCAACTCCTCCTGAGCTCCTATGTCGACAACGAGTGCTCATTCTTCTCTCGCTTCTTTGCGGAGCGCCTGGTCAAAACAAGCGAAGAGGCTCAACGGTTCGTTAACAATCTCAAAAACACATCCCAAGCGTGCAAAGCCCACATCGCAAGCAACGATCCCTCCGTCGACCTCTGGGATAGGATTGCTCAACGTCTCGATGGAGAGGAAAGAGCAGCCGTGTATCTTGGTCAACGCAAGCCAGTCGTAGATCCCACTCCCTCCCTGATGGAAAAACTCCTCTCCCGACAAGCAGTGATCGGAGGACTTTCAGGCGCAGCAGTAGCCGCGACCGTTCTTGTCTTCGTTGCTCGCCCATCCAAACCAGGGGAGATCCTGCCCGTGTACACCGGAGGACCTGTAGCAGCCCATAACTCTTCAGCATTCCACCAAGCTGCGCTCAATAATAATACGCAAGCTTTTGGAAACCAATCTGCGATGGAGGTGGACTGGATGCGGGGGAACGGCTCATTCAAGATCATCCAAAACCCGACTGATAAGTCGGCCATCATTTGGGTACGCAAACGTCCATTCGCCTCTTCCGCGCCACCTCAAGCGATCAAGGCAACTCCAACGATCCGCGTTCTCAACGAACAGGGACTTGACGTACTACCCCCGAGGACTGCCAAATAGATCATCGTATGAGCCATTCTTGTTCTCGTTTCGTTAGGCACCTCACATTATCTGCTCTTTCATGCGCGGCTCTCCTCTATGCAGGTCACCTGAAGGCCCATGCAGCAGACTCGTGCGAGGGCACAAAGGTCAAACTCGTTGTCCGCACAATTCATGCCTCTGGTGCGCGAGGGGGCGAAGCTCAACAAGCCTCCGGTGAGAGCACGATATCTGTCGAAAATTCTCTCACTGACCTCAAGCCAAAGTTAGCCATGCTCCCCTTTACATCTTTTCGACTCATCTCCCAGCGCGAGGAGGAGATCTCGGTGAAAAAGAAAGAGAGTATTCAGCTCCCCAATGGTCAGACCCTTGCGTTTCGTCCCATGTATATGGACAAAGAGCGTGTAGGGATGTGGTTGTCGTGGAAAGACACAGACGGCTCAGATATCCTGAATACTCGCATCCACTTTGACGCGGATGAATCCGTGCTCACCGGCACCGATTACCGCGACAACGAGGGCCGAATCCTCGCTATTCGCGCAACGAAAACAGAGCCAGCGAAATCTGAGTAAGAGGGCGTAACAACCTCCCTGCCCCTACGAAGCTACCGACTCGTACCTTCGCACCCCCAGGATCCACAAGCGCCCGATCAGCCACCACACGACCACAATCGCCAGCATCAGGAAGACAACCTCCCACGCAGAGCCCTGACCAAAGAGAATCCGAACCGGAAACACTCCGGCCGCAAGCAAAGGAAAGAGACGTGTAAAGATGAAGCGTAACGACTTTGGATACACAAAATCCGGCCATCGCTGAAACTGCTGGCAGTGAATTCGAATAAAGTTCACTCCGTCACCACCATGAGTCCAGAACAACGCCATCGATATGAGGACCTCTAGCAGCATCAAAAGAACGAGCGAAATCATCCATAAAAAAGGGAGCGCCAACCAACTCACCGCCGAAAAATCAAGACAGATGCCGTAGTGAACCAGGCACCAAACTAAAATCGGCATAATGAGAAATGATATCGGCCTCGTGATCGCCGTAAACACATCAAAAAGGCTTCCGAGTGGACGCAGCAGCCGAAAGTCCAGGGCTCCCGTTCTAATCTCCATCGCCAGATTCCAGAAATTTGGAGCAACGAACCCCGAATGCACGCAGTTGATGGACTGCATCCAAAAAACAAAAAAGAGAAAGTGTTCTCGTTTCCATGTGCCGATATGAGAGATGTTCCGAAACAGAATGTCAGTCGTGTAGTAAAAAGTAATAAACGACGCTATATCAAACAGGACCGTCAACACGAAGTTAACGCGAAACGTCATCAATTTTGCCAACGAGTTGTTTAGCTGCTGCCGAAGTACCGCTGCGTATGGCGCCCAAAACGCGTTCAAGCTAGATCCCTGCTGCCGTATATAATCTTATACCTCGACGCCAGACGACGCCCGATACCACAGCCAATGCCGCCGTCCACGCGCATACCATCCCCATGGACCAACCAATCGGCACCGACTTGGTACCCAGAAAAATATGAACCGGAACCGAGGTAATCAGGGGAAACGGAGTATACCCTATTACCGTTTGGAGAACCGGAGGAAAGAGCTCAATCGGAATGAAGGCGCCGGAGAGAAGCACCGCGAAGAGTCCGAAGATGACCCTAAAAACCCACACCTCCTCAAGCCAGAATCCTGCCAGCCCGAGGGTGAAATCACACACGAACCACAAGACACTTACGAGAAGCGAAAAGAGGATTCCGAGCGCGCACGCCATCAGGTCAAGCTGAGGAAGGAATCCAAAGGCTCGCAAAGCAATAATTGATGGCAGGGCTGTGCAAAACTGCAACAGCTGAAAAGCGACGAATTCGCTCGCATAAAATTTCCAAGCATCAAACGGATAGAGCAGAAACGAGGTGATACGCCCAAGCCGAATGTGCTCTGAGAGGTTCCATGTCCGATGAGATCGTGTCAGCAGTGCCACAATGAACGACCAACACTGATACTGAAGCATCTGGTCCATGGAAAACCCTGAGATGCTCTCCCCACCTCGAGACTGGAAGATCGAGCGCCAAATGCTGTAGTTAATCGCCACAAACACGAATGATGGCGCTACAAGCATCAGAAGGAAATCAACCTTAAACGCCATGTAGCGCGAGATTGAAACGCTCGTGGTCTTTTGCCATTTTCGTAATTCGGCCTTGAGCATGTGCTACCCCGGAAGCAAGTGCGGGTTGGTAACGAGGGCCTTGAGAACCCTTTCAATCGGGAGCTTCTCAGTCGAATAATCAACAACCGGAAACGCGGAGAGCAGCTGAATCGACCTCTCACGCAGGGCATCCTCGCGTATCTGCAGCTCAACAGACATGCCAGATTCATCCCATTGTGGGTTCAGATCAGTCCACAACGGATGATTTTGGTCTACTCTATCCGAGAACACCAAGGATACGAACTTCTCCTTGCCCAAGATCCCCTCGAACTCTCCGATGGTTCCGTCAAACCGCTTACGTCCACCGAGAACCAAAACAATTCGGGGACACAGCGCCTCTATGTCAGCCATGTAGTGCGATGTGAGAATAATCGTTGTCTGATTCTCGCGTTGATAGTCCCGAAAAAAATCCCTGATATGCTTCTGCGCAACAACATCGAGTCCGATCGTGGGCTCATCGAGAAAGCAGAGGTCGGGCTTGTGTAAGAGACACGCCATGAGCTCCATCTTCATGCGCTCCCCAAGAGAGAGTCGGCGCATGTGCGTGGTGAAGAGGTGTCGAACTCCCAACATTTCACCGAGCGTGTGCACCCTCTCAGCAAAGTCTTTGTCCGGCACCTCATAGTATCGCTGGAGGAGCTGAAAGGAATCGTAAGCCGGGATATCCATCCATAGCTGGGTCTTTTGACCCATCACTAAGGCTATACGTCTTCGAAAATCTCGCGGGCGCTTAAAAGGTTCATATCCAAGAACTCGCGCAGAGCCTCGGGTTGGCTCAACGATGCCCGTAAGCATCTTCATCAGGGTGGTCTTACCGGCACCATTAGGACCAAGCAGCCCAACAATCTCACCGGGACGAACTTCGAGGTCGAAGTCAGCAACCGCAGCGACAGAGGCATACTGCGGCGCAACGAACGCCCGCAACGTGCCGACCAATCCCGGCGCCTTACGAGATGTGCGATAATCTTTACCGAGAGCTTGGCAGGATATGACGGGTTCGTTCACGACTCCTCACGCTATCACAGGGGTGTCATATGCGTAAGATACGCACTTTTCCTATCAGAAATGTGATGGTCATAACCACCGTTATCCTAAACCTTTTGGACGAATCACTAGGAATTTTTAGGAGAGAGGCCACACTTTTCGCTAGAAGTCCCATAACTCACCCGGGTATCATAATATTTGTTGTGGGAGCCTGTATGAGTCGCACACTTCGTTTCGTTACATGCCTGATAGGATTATCACTTCTCGCCGGGTGCACCATTGCTGAGCCTGCCTACAGACCCGACCTTGGTGGATACGCCATGATTGATGAAGACAATGACCAGACGGTTGTCTCACGCCGCTCATCAGGTGATCCGCTGCCATTTAAGAGCTAACCCCGCCGACCCTAGTTGCGCACCCCGTCCTTACGGCGGTCCGCGCCATCAAACAGACATTTTTGCCGCCTCGCGTCATCGATTCGACAAGTGGTTTCTATACCCCCATCGGGCTGAATCCTTCACCTAGCTGGTTTCCCTCACCTTTTTAAAATTCCACTCAAGTCGAGTCACGTTTGTGCCGATCCCCCCCTTGGAACGGTTTGTGCTCAAGCCCAATCAGCGACCTTTATCTCGAGGAGAATCCATGTCCAAGGTGAATAAAGACGTTCCCGAACTGACTGACGAGGAGTTGGCGTTTGAGATGATTGAGATCACCTGCGATGAGATGAATTCTCTCGCGAAAGCGTTCGAGATGCTATCTGCCCTTTGCAACGAGCTGAACGGCGACGAGCAGAAAGGGGATGAAGAAGATCCTGATCCGCCAGAGAGCTCTATTCACTAAAAGCCCCGAAGAACTCCGCGCCGACCGGAGGGCACTCCGAGCGTCCAGCGGGTACCGAGGTAGCGCTCACTCACTGCACAGACCCAAGCGACCCTCCCTCTAATTCCCGGCGACTGTTCACCACTATATCACGACATTCCTCGGTCGAAACCTGCGGAAACTCGTCGTACCACTCTCCAACGCTTGAGAAGCTATTTTCGTCGATACGCTGATCACAGATCAGTGCGCATCCGAGATCTTCGATCGCCCTGCAGACTGAGGCAGGTCCAAAAGGAACGCCTACGATAATCTCACTGGGATGCTCGCCCTTGACGCCTTGAATGGCGGCCTTCATGGTCGCGCCGGTCGCCAGCCCATCGTCGATGATAATTACTGACCGACCCGCAAGTGGAATTGGCGGACTATCCGGGGTGCGAAGCGCCTCCTCACGCTTCTTCGCCTCATCGACCTCCTCTTGATATGTCTCATCGAGATCTTGTCGAGTGACGCGAAGAGCCTTCATCACGTTGGTGTTCCACACCACCTCTCCTCCCAAGATAAACGCGCCACACGCAAGCTCAGTATGCCCGGGTGCGCCGATCTTTCGGACAACAAGGAAATCAAGCGGAGCCCCGAGTCTCTTTGCGACCTCATAGCCAAGCGGTATCCCACCCCGAGGGAGCCCAACCACGAGAGGTGCGGCTTTAAACGGATGGCGCGCAAGTAAGTCAGCCATGACGCGTCCTGCATGTTGTCGGGAACGGTACCGATGATACATGGCTTTAGCGTATCAGTATCAATCCCTCCCGATATGATCGTGGTTTCTGCTCATCTTCTCGCCCTTTGTTCGATTGTGTGAGGGTCCTGTGGTGCGCAATATTTAGTTAAGTAAAGCGGAGGGCACAGAAATGATTAATCAACGCAGAGCCCTCCGCGCCTCCGCGTTCATTAACCAAAACTCTGCGCACTTCAAAAACCGACCTGATGTAGAAACACCGCAGTTCTCCGGCTTCATGCAACCCGCTTATTGCCGGGCTCCCTCATGTACGGGCTCAAGACGAACGTAGTCCGCTTGCGGGTCAACGGATGTGATTTTGAGTGATATCCTCTCCCCCATCCGAACTGGCTTCGTCATCTTCACAAAGATAGTAATGTAAACCTCATCGAGCTCAACGAGTGGCGACTTTGTGTCGAGACGCACAACGGTTCCGGTTATGGGCTCTCCTCGCTTTCGTTGCTCAAGGTAACGTAGGAGCCAGTAGCGCCTCGTCTCTCGGCTCGCCAGCATAGCGGCATTCAAGTGAGACTCGACCTCATGAGCAAGGGGCTCAAATTCTGATTTTGTAATCCACGGCTTCTGTCGCTTGAAGTACGATAGGAATTGACGTTGGTGACAAAGATCAAGGTAGCGCCGAATAGGCGATGTAGCTTGAATGTACGCATCGAGACCGAGTCCTGCGTGATATGCTGGCTCGAAACCAATCGTAGATTTCTTGAGCTTGGAGCGCGCAGTGAAGTCTTTTGCTGGTCCCTCAGGTACCCCGACGACAGCCTGCTGCGCATTTTCATCGGGGCGCTCCTGCCCACGGTACAGCACTGGAAGCCCATGCTCCTGCGCAAACCGCGCCATGAGCGAATTAGCCAACACCATCATCTCGGCAACAAGCGAGCGAGCCGGACTCTCTTCGTCGATCTCAAGCAGTCGAATAGATCCATCACTCTCAAGAAACGGTACCACCTCTCTGCGATGTACGCGCACAGCGCCCTTCCGAATCCTCGACTCTTCACACGCAGCTGCGATGTTATAGAGGAGTATCAGCGTTTCGTCTTCATGCTCGAGAAGGAGATCAACATCATCGTAGGTGTATCGTTGCGCAACACTCACAAATGAAGGAGTCACCGTAGAACTCCGGATCTCAAACTCTTTCGAGAGTTGCACCAAAACCGAAAGACACGGTCTCACAACCCCCTGGCGAAGGCTAATCTTCTCCTCTGAGAGGAGCGGCGGCAGCATATTGACGGTTTGATCGGCGCAATACAGAGAGGTTGCCCTGCGACGAGCGATACTATCGAGAGCGCTATCAACGGGTAGAGCCCAGGCAACATCAGTGATGTGAATCCCGAGCTCATAGCCATCTGGCGTGCGCTCAATCGAGAGGGCATCGTCCATGTCCTGCGTCGAGATATCATCAATCGTTACTGCATGCTTCCGGGTCAGGTCGACACGAATCCTTCGCTCCTCGTCAGGAAATTCAGCGATGGTCTTGGGCATCTCGAAGGTCGAGGCTTCCTCAAGAGACTCATTTGAGTACCTCGTTGGAATATCGTGGCGAATGAAGGCAAGATTCGAGTCTTTGGTAAAGTATGCGCATTTCACCAGCACTTCAAACGCCCGCTTCTCAACCGGCATGTTCTCGGACACTCGCAACGCCTCTCCGCAAAGGTGCACAAGCTCCTTGCCCTCTTTCTGCCTAGCAGGATCGGAGTGCACAACTCCCGCAGCCACCTCACTCATCAGCATGAAGTTCTCGGCGATGTCATGAGGGATCGGAAGTGCTGGATCCTTCAGACGCTGCGTAACGAAGCCAACTGTCGACTCACGAACTGTTACTTTTCGCTTTTTCGCCTCTTCGGCAATCGTAAGCTCCCCGACAACTTGGGCGGAACGTGGCTCAAACCCCTCCTTGTCGCGTTTGAAATGAATCTTTTCCCGAATGAGTGCGTTGCGGAGTCCGGCGTGCTTCTCAGTGGTGTCGGCGCCAAAATAGCTCTGGCACAGCTCACTAACCGAGTAGGAGCGACAATCCTCGTGCACGAACGACCACAGCTCCTCAACATTGAGCTCAGTTGCCTCACGCTCGATCCTTTCTGAGATAGCTTTCAGCGCCTCACTCTTTGCCGCAAGGGTGGCGCCCACTGCTGCGGTGCCGGAGGGAAGCCTATATAGGCGGGTCCGAGGAAGCTCAACCTCACGCCCTCGAATGTTGAGAACCGAAAACTTGTCCCGCTTCGTGCCAGTAATAACACCAAGCAGCACGACCCCATCGTCGTCGTACTGAACGAGGCCACCGATATGAGGATCGATTGGGGAGGCTGCGGAGCCCTTTGTGGAGCCTGAAGGAAGAATACCCATGAGGGCTCCATGGTGCGTGAGGGCGCGATAGATGTCAAACGTCGCGAGCAGCCCGCACTTTACGATTCAGCAAATCAGGCATTTCGATGCCACAGGCGTTAGAGGAGCGAGCTCCTCAGCACAAGATTCGGGTCTGGGCACAGAGTTAGATAGCTCTCTCTCTCAGATTGAGCTGCTACCCCCGGATAGTCACCGACCTTTCCCAACATATCGAGGATGATCTGAAAATGTAGGTGCGGTGGCCAATCACCATTGATTGGGGGCGCTCCTATCTCTCCGATCAACTCGCCTTGTGCTATACTCGCGCCAGACTCCTTTCCCTCAAGTGATTCCCGAGAGAGGTGCCCATACAGCGTATAGAAGGTCTCTCCATCAAGGCAGTGCTGAAGGATGACCGTTGGTCCATAATCTCCGAAGAGCGCATTATCCTTCACGCTATGAATGACCGAATCGTACGGAGCATAGAGAGGCGTTGTTGACGGCGCCCAAATGTCGATGCCGAGATGAATCGAACGTACTTCAACCCCTTGCGAGAACTGCTCTCCTCTCGCGTACCATCCTCGCTTCTCGTCGTAACCACCGATACCGTAGGTTGCGCCGGTCTGCGAAAGCACCTCCTCGAGGAGTCGAGTCACATCTTTGTTGTCTCGGCAGTCAGCACGAGCGACGAGGGGATTGTTCAGAGAGAGATCCAGCTTGGCAGTTGTCGGAGCGGCGAGCGAGAATTTCACAACCGGAGATGGCGAGCTTCTCCGCAGAGCTCCGACGACCCTCTCATGAATCAATTGTAATGCAGGGCTCATAGATCGATCTCCAGGAAGCTACCTTCGACTTCTCGAGCGAAGCCTTGCTTTTCCCAAAAACGCTCAGCGGCGACATTGTTCGCCACGGTCATCAGGTGAATGCACCTCGCGCCACCATCATACAGTGCCTGCATGGACGCGTCGCTTAAAATCTGACCGAGCTTATGATTTCGGTGCTCCTCCGCTACCCAGGTGTGCGAGATCGTTCCTCGCTCCTGACACGATCCGCCGATGGAAACCCCAACGATAGTCTCATCGTATTCAACTACCTTGAAGAAGCGATTCGCCTCACCAATACCCCGTCCAATCAGGAGATTCTCCCACCCCTGAAACGCGACCTCTGGGACATGTGCCAGCTCGGACTGAATCAGGAGCAAATCCCTCAACGTCCCATTTCGGAGCGAGTACCCAAACGGACACACGTTTCGAATTTTGGGGCGATCCGTAAGTTCACGAAAAAAGAGGCTTTCTCCGGGACACGAAGCAAACCCCGCCGAGAGAGCCGCTTGGTATGCGTCATCATCTGGGGAGCCTATGATATGAACGCGCCGAGTGCCGCTGTCTCGAAGCTCTCTGAGCGCCTGCCCAAGAAAGTAAACACGATCGTCGTGGGACTCTCCTCTCACATCTAGCACTAATCCCCGCACTCCGAGCGAGCCAGCCTCCACAAAGCTGAACCTCTCGTAGAACATGAGGCTGCTCTCGGCACCATCCAAACGAAGCGGTATGACATCCCGATTGAGGGTTTCGGGACAGTGCGAGGTATTTTTGAAATGGGTTTCCATGTAATGAAATTAGATAACTGGACGAGTTCTCTATGAAGTGATTATCGCTCTCGTTTATTTCGAGAGTTCTGTTTGTTTGGTCAGATTGAATTCAGGCATCTTGAGAGAGGCAAAAGGATTCATCGTCTTCGGTGAAAGGGGACGCTCCCGCGTTAACGAAGAGAGAGAGACGGGAAACGCGCCTTGCCCATCACCATCTCGTAAAAAAGCTCGCCCACCTGCCACTTCAACAACGGTGAACGGTCCCGACCTGCCCAGAGACGATCTGAGGGACAGGAGTGCCAAGCGCCCCAGCTCGCCGCGGTCGCCCGCGTGATTGAGATACACTTCGTCCCCCCTCCGGATATCTCCGGGATCTCTTCGAGTTTGGGGCGTTACGGCACGTGCAATTGTCATGGACCAGTTCCTTCGTGCCAGTATGGTTGCATTTCCTACGCGGCTAACATAGCTACCAGGTGGGGTTTTTCACCTTTTCTACAAAATGTAGTATTTGTTACATTTAAAAAAGCTCCACATAATCATGTGTGAGGGCCAAAAAACACCTCTTCGCACGGATAGCCGTCTATACCGCTAGTGCTTGAGCGCCGCGCTCAGCGTTGCGTTGAACTTGGTTGTGTTCGCTGTGATAAGGTCCACGAGCGAACTGTCTGAATCTGCACTCCCCTCAAGCAGTCCGCGCGAGACGTTCACGAGCGCTCCACCGCGAGAGCCATTGCGGGAACCGAATCCCGCCACCGCATCATCAGCGCCGGCCCCTTGTGCGCCGAAACCGGGCATAAGGAAAAAGGTCGTTGGAAGGAGCGCGCGAAGCCTTCTGGCTTCGTCTGGATACGAGGCTCCGACAACCGCGCCAAGCCCCGACCACCCACACTCGCCTTGAAGCCGCGCAGCATTGGCATTGAGCCAGTGAGCGATGTGCTCACTCACAGTTCTACCGCCACTGTGCAACCCTTGAATATCTTTTGCCCCTGGATTTGATGTTTGCAGGAGCACGAAGAGCCCCTTACCGTACCTCTCACAGTCAGTGAGAAACGGCTCAAGCGTGTCGAATCCGAGAAACGGATTGATGGTTAAGGCGTCACCCTCGAAGGCGACGCTTCTTTTGCCACGTACAGCTACGCCGCCCAGAAACGCAGCGCTGTATGCAGCGGCGGTGGACCCAATATCACCCCGTTTAGCATCGATGATGAGAGGTATCTCAGATGCACGAATCTGGTCACAGAAGCGTTTGAACACCGCCAGGCCCGGCAACCCATACTGCTCAAAGAACGCGATGTTCGGTTTTATCGCCGCGACCCGCCCAGTCACAGCGGCAAGGAAGAGCTCAGTGAATCGCGAGAGCGCATGCTCGATGAACGCATCATCAGTAGCTGCCCTCTTCTCCGCATCGACCAACAGAAACTTAGGCAACTTGTCGAGCACCGGGTCACATCCAGCAATCAGTGCACTATTGGTCTTTTCGAATGAGGATTGGAGTCGATCAGCGAATGAGGTCATGAGTGCGTTCCTACTATGTCCTGAAGGATTATAAAAGGATCCTTTGCGGACCCATCTTCGGCAGAGTCTATCCTTTTCTGAATCTCACGCATTGCGCCCATGAAGGCACCCCAATTACGGTCCCTTTGCACAAAAAGCTCATGGAAGAGCCATAACTTTGAGAGATAGAGCTTGAGCTGGATGATGTCGGCGTTATTGACCTCTTTAAGGATCTGCAGAGATGGGTACTTTGCTCTCAGCGGGGTCATCGCTGCAGCGAAAACATCAACCCTGCGCGCTATCTTTTCATCCGACGACAAGGCGGGATCTTGATAAAGCTGATCAAGGCGGTTGTAGAGCGCGTCCACGGCCTCGGCGAGCTCTAACTGAAAGGCATATTCTCGCTTCGCGGCGGCGAGCTGCTGAGCCTCAAGCTCGCACGGATCACCCTTTCCTCGACACGCCTCAAACCGATCCAAAAAGAACGATACCGCCCCTTCTGACCCAACGAAGTTGGCGAGGCTCTCGTTGAAGGCGACCCCACCCTGAATCCAGACCGTAGAGTGCAC
>JALRCK010000339.1 GCA_023262305.1 Deltaproteobacteria bacterium | reverse complement strand
TACACAGCGCTTTGAGCGTCAGTTACAAGAGATCCAGCGCTCTGAGGATGTTGAACTCCTCCGACGAGATTGGGTCGGCAAGGAGGGGATCGTAAAAGAGCTCTTTAAGAAGCTCCGAGATGTTCCCGCTGAGGAGAAGCCTGCGGTGGCGCAGCTCCTCAATCAGTTAAAGGAGCGTGTTGAGTCTGAGCTTGAGGCGAAGGATCAGAGCTTTAAGTCCAAGGCGCTCTTGAAGCAGCTCGACGAACAGTTCCTTGATCTCTCGCTTCCTGAAGCGGGCTCTGGTCTTGGAGCTATTCATCCAGTGACGATCGTTGAGGAGCGCATCACCGAGATCCTCCGTCCATTCGGATTTGAGAATGTGATGGGACCAGAGATCGAGACCGACTACTACTGCTTCGATTCCCTCAACATTCCAAAGCATCATCCAGCGCGCGATATGCAGGATACGTTCTATACTGAGACCGGGCATGTGTTGCGCACGCATACAACTGCCGTCCAAGCTCGCATGCTTCAGCACCGCGCTCTCTTTGAGAACGGCAAGCTTCCTCTCAAGATCGCCTCTCTCGGGCGCACCTATCGAAATGAGACTGAAGATGCTTCTCACCAGTCGATGTTCCACCAGTATGAGTTGGTGTGGGTTGAGGAGGGGCTCACCCTTTCGCATCTCCTCGGCATCATCACGCATATCATCAAAGAGCTCTACGGCAAGCGTCGTAAGGTGCGATTCGTTCCGAAGTTCTATCCCTACACGGAGCCGAGTGTTGGTCCACAGATCGACTGTTCGGTGTGCAGAGGTGATGGATGTGGTGCGTGCGGCGGCGCTGGTTGGGTAACCGTTGGTGGCGCTGGAATGATCCACCGCAATGTTCTCCAAGAGTTTAAGTTTGACCCAGAGAAGGTTTCCGGCTTCGCGTTCGGGCTTGGAACATCGCGCCTTGCGGGGCAGCTCTACAACTTCCCGCACCTCCGTTCCGTTTATGAGAATGACTTAAGAATCCTCAAGGAGATCGTATGAAGTTGCACGTTCGTTTGCTTGAGAAGTGGATGGAGATACCTGAGTGTCCGCCTGAGATTGCGAATCGCTCGCAGCTTCGCCACACCCTTGATGACATCGGTCTTGAGGTTAAGTCGGTCGATGTTACACCTGAGAAGGGAGTTGTCTTTACGATTGAGACGTTGGCTAACCGCGGTGATCACCTCTACGTCCACGGTGTGGCGCGAGAGTTGGCAGCTCGCACGTTAGCCCAGTTTAAGCTCCCCACGTTGGCTGCTCGATTGACTGACAGAAAGGCGTCGCTCCCCATCCGTCGGGTGACGGATAAGTGTTCGCGCTATGCGCTCCTTGAGATGAGCCTTCCGGCAGATATGCCACTTCGAAACGATGTGGCTGCATTCGTTGATGAGCCGGGCAAACATCCGGCGATCGTTGATATCTTGAACTACGTTCAGATGGAGTTCGGTCAACCGATGCATGCATTCGATGCCGACAAGATTGATGGTGAAATCATTATCGATGTTGCGACCAAGGTCGAAGAGATCGAGGCGCTCGATGGCAAGACGTATAAGGTTCCGGAAGGTTCAATCCTGATCCGTGACCGAAAGAAGATCGTAGCTGTTGCAGGAGTGATCGGATGCTCGAACAGCATGGTAACCGCGTCGACTCGGAAGATCTACGTTGAAGCTGCTGTCTTTGATCCGACGAGTGTGCGCATCACCGCGCGCGCCATGGGGCTGTCAACTGACGCCTCGTATGCGTTTGAGCGTGGAGTTGATCCCGAAGGGATTCAGACCGCGTTGAAACGTTTGGTAACTCTAGCGGAAGGATCCGCTGGTTCAATCCCTGGCGCTGAGTCAGCGCACGCGCTTGGATTCACCTACCTTGAGTCAGGTGCTCCAGAGAAACGAAAGGTAAAGGTGACCCTCAACCAACTCCGACGTGAGCTCAATCTGCCTCGTCTCGATGAGGTTGAGGTCACAGCGCGCCTCAAGCACCTCGGCTACACCGTTGATGCAACGGCTGCTGGGAAGGACCGGGATCTCTCTCTTACGATTCCGTCGTGGCGACTCTTCGATTGTCGGAGCCCGGAAGATGTCATCGAGGATGTTGCTCGATCCGTCAGCCTGAATCGCGTTCGTCCTGAACTTCCACCCCTTGATTACGAGGTGGCTCCGAAGAACGCGGTAGAGACGATCTCTCTCCGTATTCGTTCTGCCCTTCTCGGAAACGGCTTCTTTGAGGTCATCACCAAGGGATTCTACTCTGCGGCTGATGTCGCTCTCCTTGAGGGGCTTCAGAGAGGTGTTGGGGCGCAGCATGTTGCTCTCAAGAACTCCCTTGAGCAGAGCAACTCACACATGAAGGTTACTAACGTCATTCACCTCACGAAGCTCTTGGCGGCTAATCGAAAGCGTGGGGTGCGTGCGCCCAAAGCGTTCGAATTGTGTCGCCTCTTCTCTAAACCAGCGGAGCTTCCTTCCGATGAGCCGCGCGAGCGTGATGCGCTTGATTATAACTATGAGCGCGATGTTCTCTGCCTCGCCTCTGCTGGGCGGTGGAGTGATGTCGAGTGGCGCAAGCCAGAATCGCTTGAGGATCACGCCCGGCTCTTTAAGGGAGCGATAGCCGCTATCATCAAGAGCCTCGGGTGTGAGTTCTCAGTTGGAAAGAGTGAGAACAAGTTCCTTCATCCGGGGATGCAGGCGTCAATTAAGATGGGCCGGTCTGTTGTTGGATACTTCGGTGTTGTTCACCCGACCGTTCGTGAAGCGTGTGACTTGAGGGAAGAAGCGTTTTTCGCTGAGCTCGATCTGCGCTTGGTGCATAAATTGATGTCGAAGGTGGAGGCTCCCGCTGTGAGTGATCTCCCGCCGATATCGCGAGATGTAACCTTCAGGATCGACCTCAAGGAACAAGCTGGGCGAGTGCTTCGCATCCTTAACGAACTGAACTTGGATGGTGTCGCTGAGGCGTCCATCATCGACGACTTCCGAAAACAGGAAGAGGCGTTCCGGCGTGTGACCTATCGAGTCACGTTCCAGAGAGTTGATCGTACCTTGAAGCACGATGAGGTAGACGCTGCGATGGGAACGCTCCTTGAGGCGCTCAAAGGCAAGCACGGCATTGAGATGATCCAGTAGGCCTAGCGCACTTTGAAGGGGGAGCTACGCAGCGTCTTACCGAGACGATGCGCCGGGGCCCCCGAAATCCTCACAATAGAGCTGCGCTAAGCGGTTAAAGACCGCTTGAGTCTTCTCAAGGCAGAGTTGCTCCGCCTCGCTTGATGAACGGTGATTCCATGAGAGAAAAGGCTGTCCGAGCGCAAAGTGCGCGCCTATTCCGTGATGAATAAGCGCAAGGAAGTGAGAGGGTAGGGAGAGGTCGCGGATGCACATCTCCATGCAGGAGAAATACGGGGCTTTAAAGAGAGCCCACGTCGTCGCCTCAAAAAGGTTTTGCCCCTTCGTCTCTCGAGCGAGCGCATCGTAGGCTTTGAGATAGAAGCACAACGATGCGATATCTTGAGCAACCTCTCCCACTTTTTCAGATTCAGGCACAGGCACGGGAGCTCTGTA
>JALRCK010000338.1 GCA_023262305.1 Deltaproteobacteria bacterium | reverse complement strand
GGTTTTTTCGTCGTCTCCGCCTCGTTTCGTCAAAACTCTCAAAATGCTCACGACGGAACCATTTTTCACCACCCTGCCAGTACTATTTATCCAACCGAAGTGGCATCACAATACCAAAGCACGATTCATCTGACTCAGCGTAGAACTTACCTGGGCCCGACTCACCGTTAAGCTCAAGAACAAATGGTTGGTTCTCGCCGATCGTTGAGAGCACATCGATTATGTAGCGAGCGTTAAATCCAACTGAGAAATCCTTCCCCTTGTACTGAATCTCAAGCTCCTCTTGCGCCTCACCAAGTTCCGGTGAAGAGCTAGAGATTCGAACAAGATTCGTAAAGAAATCGAATCGAACTCCCTTGTTCTTATCACTCACCACAAGCGACACACGCTTGAGCGCATGCGCGAGTTGTGTGCTGAGAACTGTAATCCTGCTTCCATCCTGCTTGGGGAGAACCTGTTCATAATTTGGAAACTCGCTATCAAGAAGACGAACCACAAGCTTCCAAGCTGGTCCTTCAACAACGAGAAATCCTTCACTCACATCAACACCGACCGGAACATCTCCCACAGTCTCTAACGCCTTTCGAACCTCCGCGATCCCCTTTCGAGGAACGATGACGTGATCAACCGAAGAGTTCGTCTTTGCTGTTCCCTTCAGGGAAAGTCCTGTGAAAGCAACGCCCTCAAGTGGTCGATTGATTAAAGCGAGACGGTGGCCATCTGTCGCAACCATCCGGATCCCAGTGGACTTCGCCTCTTTTGAAATCTCAAGACACACGCCGTTCATGTTGTATCGCCCCTCATCGAGGGAAACAGCATAGAGGGTCTTATTGATCATCTCTGTTAAAGTTGAAGCGGGCAATTTGCACTTGGTTTTAAGAGCCAACCCGGGTGGAACAGGGTACTCGTCTGCACCAATACCAACGATCTTCATCTTTGAACTACCGGCAACGACCTCGATCCGATCTCGATCGACCGAGCGAATGGTAACCTCCGTATCCGGCAATTCACGAACGAGATCTCCAAACACCTTTGCGCTAACGGTGATTGATCCTGACTTCTTCACCGATGCCGTTGATGATGCGATAGCTGTGATCTCAAGATCGCTTGCGGTAACTTTAAAACTCTTGTCCTCAGCTGCGAGTAAGATGTTTCCAAGGATCGGCATCGTCGACTTCTTCTCAGCTATGGCGAGAGTGACGTGAAGAAGTTTCGAAAGCTCAGTTTTTGAAATTGTGATCTCCATCGAGTCTCCCTATTGTTTCTTTATTTAATATAAATCTAGTGAATAATAGTAAGTCCGACCCATTTTCGGGGATAAGTAGCCTAACTATAAGTTTTTAAACTTTAAATTCCACCTAAAAAGGTGTTGGCAAGCTCTGCATATTTTCTGAACTTACCAACAGCCAGATTTTGTCCTCACAGAAAACCTGATCTTCCCACCCCTACCCACCAAGTTATCCACAGGTTTTTACCGGTAGAACTTTTGATAGAGATTCGTCCCGGCGTAGTCACACCACGTGAGAAGCTCTTACTCTTATTTTTTTCTGTAGAGCTCTTGCCGGAACCTGTTGATAACCAGGTTGATAACCTCTGAGTTATCCACTTAATAACACCCAGGTAAAAGCTGTTGAAAGACTATCTAGTATATTGATTTAACTAGATCTAACCGAAAAGCCTCTTTTCGATTTCTTCGACAAAAACCTTGACCTGTGCATCTGTGGATAACTTACTGGATACTACCGTCGCAGCGTGGATAACACTTGAATGATCGCGACCACCAAAGTGCTCACCTATCTCAGGATATGAGGCGGTGGTGTGTTTTCGGCAAAGGTACATAGCTATGTGTCGAGGGAAGGAAAGGTTCTTTGTCCTTCGCTTAGAGATGATGTCAGCAACTTTGAGATTAAAGTGTGTCGCAACTGCCTTCTTAATATCGTCGACGGAGATGTTCACTACTTTTGGCTGTAAGAGCGGCTTTAGAGCCTGTCGAGCCATATCCATTGATATCGAAACGTTTTGAATCGAGCTCACAGCGTGAAGTCGAGTAAGAGCTCCCTCAAGCTCTCTCACATTCGATGATATCTTTTCAGCTATTAGGTGACCGACCTCTTCAGGGAGCTGGAAGTTTTCCAGTAGCGCCTTTTGCTTGAGGATGGCGACGCGAGTCTCAAAATCAGGGGCCTGAAGATCAGCAGTTAATCCCCACGAGAATCTAGTTTGAAGTCGCTCTTCGATTCCAGGGATATCAGTTGGAATTTTGTCAGATGTAATAACGATCTGACGCTTGGCGCTATAGAGGGCATTGAATGTGTGGAAGAACTCCTCTTGGGTTCGCTCTTTACCAACGATGAACTGAATGTCGTCGATGAGGAGAACCTCAATAGTGCGAAGTCGTCGCTTGAATTCTTCCATCTTTGCGTGTCGGAGCGCGAGGATAAGCTCGTTTGTGAATGTCTCGGAGGACATGTAGAGCACTCGTGCCACAGGATTTCGCTGGAGAACAGCGTTGCCGATCGCATGAAGAAGATGCGTCTTTCCTAGTCCCACACCTCCATAGATAAAGAGAGGGTTGTAACTTTGCCCAGGCTTCTCAGCTACCCGCATTGCGGCGGCGTGACAGAACTGGTTGCTGTTACCGACAACAAAATCTTGGAACGTGTAGCGGGGGTTAATATTGTTGAAAACCTCGCCTTCTGGGGGAGATAGGTTTTGACCCGAAAGTTGTTGACCGGAGTGTTGCTGAGACGTCTGCTTATCTTGATTTGTTGCTTCAGTTTGAGTTGGCCGAACTCGTTTTACGATGAAAGGAGTAGCTGGACGGCGAAGGCTCGGTGACCCATCGGCGTTGCTTGATGAGGAGAGCTCTCGCGGAATAATCGAGAGCTCTATCTCTGGTGCATCAAGGAAATGGGCAAGTCTCTCGCGGAGGGCATCGCTGTAGTGAGCGATGACGTAGTTACAGATTAGTCGCGATGGACCTCGAACGGTGAATTTTTCTGGGCTCGATTGTTCCAGGTCAACGGCGAGTGGCTCTATGTAGGCAGCAACTATGTGTGGATTAACCTCGCTGCATACGTCAGCGACGGCGAGGGCCCAACTTTGCTCGAGAGATGCAAGTTCAGTTTTTGAAATAGAAGAAGATGGGATTTGATCCTCGTGAGAGGATTCTTTTTCAGCGATTAAATCGCTCTGGCTAAATTTCTCTGGCGCCAGGTTGTCCACCATGCCCCTCACTTGTTAACAAAGTCGCGTTGAAAGCGAGTCGCTCTTGTCGGAGGTTGACCTCTTCGACACAGCGACAAGGCGTTATAGTACGAGCAAAAAAAATTACAAGAATTTTGGTCAGGAATTTTTGCTTCCGAGGGAAAGGATGGGGTGAGGATACCAGAGTCGTAAGTTATTTCAAGTGATTTAAACAAAGCTCGAAAAAATCTTGGGGAAAATTTCACGAGCCGATATCAAGGAGGAGGGAAGGACCCCTCAAACATGCCGCGTTGCGCTCGCAAGGGCGTCCCGGACAAAGGTTTGCCTTCTCCCTCCAAATCTTATACAACTGGGGCGCTCAAAGGGTTGCAATGC
>JALRCK010000337.1:1912-3586 GCA_023262305.1 Deltaproteobacteria bacterium | reverse complement strand
GAGGACCGGGCGCCTCAAGCTCGGGGAGCCCCTCGTTATCACGCCGTCCTCAGGACTTCAGGTTGTCGAGTTCGATGTGGGGTACTCAACCAGAGGCAAGATGCGACGACTGTTTTATAAACCTCGCCCGTTGCGAGTCGCTATCGAGTCTGACAAAGGGAGCAAATCCTACCGAGGGATCGTCCCGATTCTGAACGCGGGAGTGATCTCAAGCGTGGACATGCGTGAGCCGCAGAACATAAAGACATTCTACGAGCGTCGTTTTAGCGAACTGCCTCAGATGAGGTCTATCAAGATCAACACCAAGCATCCTCAGCACTTCAAGGGGGAGTTTGAATACCGCGTCTACGAAGTTGCCTATCGGTAGCGTATGGAGAGTTCAAAGCTTCAATCCGCAGCATCCACATTTGGGTTCGTGTGTTCGGCCTACCTAGTCATTCACCTGCTCCTCTTCATGAACGGGCGGGTGGTGAACCTTCCGATTTGGGACGACTTCGATGTCGGTCTGCGCTTCATGAATCGATTCTTGGACGCGACTTCATGGAGTGATAAAGCGGCGCTCATTCTTGAGCAGCATAACGAGCACCGAATCGTTGTAACCCGAGCCCTTGTTTTGCTGAGCTTCAGCATCTTTTCCGCTGTCAATTTCCCGTTTCTCGTCGCGTGGGCCGTAGGGGCGCTCCTCGGATTAGTGTTCCTCCTCTCAGTGCCGGGTCGCTTCCGTGCCCTGACACTCCTCATGGCGTGTGCCATCCTTTTACAGCCCCAGTACGGCGATGGGCTTATATGGGTATCAACCTGTGTGTGCAGCTTCTGGATGGGGTTTCTTGCGCTGATGAGTGCCCATCTGGCGTTTTCGTCGGGGCGCACATTCTACCTCCTTTTCCTTGTTATGAGTCTGGCGTGCTTCACCCAAGGGAACGGTGTGCTGCTGCCATTTTGCATCACCGGAGTCCTTGTCCTCCGAAGGGAGTGGGCGAGGGCGGTGATGGTGCTGGTGTACGGCGGTGTGCTGACGCTGGCGTATTTTCACAATTTTTCTTTTCCTCCCAACAACAAGCCCATCGCAGAAGCTCTTGTCGCGTATCCGCAGGTCCTTGAGTACGGCTTTGTGTTGATGGGAAATGTGCTTGGTTTTTCTGACCCATCATGGTCTCTATTCGGCGGCATTTCGCTCACGATTGGATTGGTGTTCCTCGCCTTTTCACGGGCTGGGTGGACCCATCCGCAATTAGTTGTGTTCGCCACCTTTCTTTATCTCTCCGCCGCACTGACGGCCGTCTCTCGAGGGCATGGAGGAATTCAATATGCGCTGAGTCCGGGGCGCTATACTATTATGTCCGCCGGAATCCTGGCGTCGGTAGGTATCCTCGCCTTCCTGACGGCTCGAAAGGCGTGGCAGCGGGGCGTGCTTGTCGTACTGGCATTAGCGTTCAATTTTCATTCATGGTCCCTGTATCGAGGGCCGGCAACTGACCTTAGCGTGAGAGCGGTGAATGATTTCGTTCGTTACTTGTTATTTAAGGATGAGGGACTGACGTATCCGTGGCCCACCATTGGCCTCCCGATCTTTCGGGAAGCTGTGGCTAAGGGAACATTCAAAATAGAGGAGGCGTTCGAAGACCTCCACTTAGCCCGTCGCTCCGCCCCTCCTGTAGGCCTGGTCCTCGCCTC
>JALRCK010000337.1:0-1902 GCA_023262305.1 Deltaproteobacteria bacterium | reverse complement strand
AAGAAGGGGATCAACAGAGTGTATGTGACCCAGGACCATGTCCTGGTTGAGGGATGGGGAGTCGTTAAAAAGTGCCAGAGCGCGGACACAGATGTGTACGTCCTGTTGAAGAGCGGCGAATCCCAAATCTCATTTCTGGCCGCGCCAAAGTTTCGAAGTGACATTAGCGACCGATTTAAAAGCACCGATCGGGAGCGCGCGGGGTATATTGTGATGTTCCCGAGGTCATTTCTCGACGAATCTCAGCGATACTCGCTTAATGTTCAGTTCGTGTGTAACGGGACATCCACGTTGCACGAGACGGCATATACCATCGACCCCTCTGTCTTCGGCCGGGTTGAGCTGAAGAAGCAGGAGAGCTCGTTGTAGGTACCATGCAAAGTTGACGGCGGTGTCACCTGTTGTGGTTCAGCCCAGTCCGTTTCGCCGTGCTTCCCTACGCGTTGGCCAGCTGTTTCTTTTGAGCTGTAAGGTCGAGTCGCTCGACAAGCTCATCGTGGATCTGGGTCAAGATCGACTTAATGTCATGAGTCAGCGACCAGTTGGGGTAGTGCTCTTTGAACTTGCTGATATCACTGATCCACCAGATGTGATCGCCGATCCGGTTTGTTTCGGAATACGTGTACTCAAGCTTTTCGCCCGCAATCCTTTCGCTTATCTCGATCGCTTCAAGCATCGAGCAGTTGGAGTGTCTGCCCCCGCCAATGTTGTACACTTCAGCCACGCGAGGTTTTTCAAAGAAGTGATAGAACGCGTTAACCAGGTCGTGAGAGTGAATGTTGTCTCTCACCTGCTTTCCACGGTAACCAAAGATGGTGTACGGGGTTCGCGTAACCACGCACTTCATCAGGTAGGCGAGGAATCCGTGCAGCTGAGCGCCCGAGTGTCCAGGGCCGGTTAGGCACCCACCGCGGAATACTCCGGTCTTCATGCCGAAATAGCGTCCGTACTCCTGAACCAACACGTCAGCAGCAACCTTTGATGCGCCGAAGAGAGAGTGCTTGGTCTGGTCGATGCTCATCGACTCATCAATTCCGTTCGTATAGAACTTGTGCCCTGGGTTGATCTCCCAGCGCATGTCGGTTTCCATCAAGGGGAGGTAGTTCGGGGTGTCGCCGTATACCTTGTTGGTGGAAGTGAAGATGAATACTGCCTCTGGGCAATACTTCCGCGTCATCTCAAGGAGCACGAGCGTACCGTTTGCGTTCACCGTGAAATCGGTGAACGGTTCCTTGGCTGCCCAGTCGTGGGAGGGTTGAGCTGCTGTGTGAATAATAACGCTTATAGATGAGCCGTGAGCCTTGAAGAGCTTCTCCACCGCGTCTGCGTCCCGAATATCAAGCGACTCGTGGCGAAAATTCTTAACCTCTGACTCAAGTTTCTGGCGAGCCCAGTCGGTGGAGGCCTCAGGTCCAAAGAAGTAACTGCGCATATCATTGTCGATGCCAATCACCTCGAAGCCCTTCTCTGCGAAAAGCCGAACTGTTGCTCCTCCGATAAGACCAGATGATCCGGTTACGATTGCGATACTCATTGTGTCAGCCCTCCTGGCCCTTTAGGTAAATTTGCTACGCAAGTATAGGTTTGAGCGCCGTGGCATTGCCCCGTATCCAGTCGGCGATCTCCGAGATGAGTTGTGGGGGGGAAACTTGAGGTTTCCAGTCGTAACGCTTTTGCACCTTGGCGCAGTCTGAGAGGTAGCACAACAGGTCGTTCGGTCGTGTCTCTTTGCTCGAATGAACTGGAATAGTTTTGCCAGTAAACTCTCGGCACATAGTGGTGAGCTCACAGAGGGAAACGCTTCCTGACACTCCTCCTCCGACGTTGAAGACCTCAGAGTTCCATGACTCTACGGACTTGAGTTGCTTGGTGAGGAGGTTAAAGAGGTCGGAGATGTGGAGG
>JALRCK010000336.1 GCA_023262305.1 Deltaproteobacteria bacterium | reverse complement strand
GCTCCCTCAAGCGCAAAACATCGGGCGGTTTCAGTAGCAACGGCAGATGTCGCTCCAATTATTACTATCTTTTTCATGCTGGATTCCTCACTCGGCGCCAGAAACTTGATGAGAAACGGGGGTCTCGGTGTGGCTCGAACTCGGCGAGTCTGGGATGAGACGCCAAAAATCCCTCATGGCTCATTCGAGCGTCCTTGGCCGGGTAGATAGAGCCGCCCGCACCAAAGACGATAGTATCGAGTTCGTCCATGAGCGCCCGCGTTGGTGCCCCATCGTTTGGAAAATCGAGGGCGAGAGTTATTCCCTTTCGTGGGAAGGAAAGCATTCCAGGTGAGGGGACATCGCCAAACGTTTTGATCACTGCCAAGAAAGAGGCGCGCTTGGAACGGGTGATTCGCCTGAAGATCTCCTTGATTGTTTCTCCTTTCTGGTCGAAAGGAACGACAAACTGATACTGGAAGAACCCGCGTTTGCCATACATCCGGTTCCAGTTGAGGATTGCGTCGAGTGGATAGAAGAATGGTTCATAGTGAGTGAGGGCATCAACGGTGTGGCTGAGCTGCTTGTTGTAGTAGAGCGTGTTAAAGCTCTGCATGAAGAGCGAATTGAGCAGCCATGAGGGAGCTTGGCACGGGAACGGTATCGAACGGTTGGAGCGCTTCTTGGATTTGGTCCGTTCCGAGAAGTTCCCCGCCATGAAGAGCCCTCGTCCGAGATTCGCTCCCTCCGAGGTGCAATCCACCCACGATACGCTGTAATCGTAGATCGGATCGCTCTCACGCGAGATGTCCACAAATTCATCGAGATTACGAAATTTAATCGTGCGGGTATCCAGGTAGGGGGATTGGATCTTTATGAGTTTGATCTCGACCCATGTGAGCAATCCGGTGAGTCCCATTCCGCCGATGGTGGCCTGGAACATTAGGGGATTCTCCGTCGGTGAGCAGATCAGGCGCTCGCCGGTTGAACGGAGCACCTCGAACTTCGTCACATGACATCCGAATGTGCCGGCACGGTGGTGGTTCTTACCGTGAATATCGTTAGCGACGGCGCCGCCGAGCGTCACAAATTTCGTCCCAGGTGTTACCGGGAGGAACCACCCTTTGGGCACAAACACTTCGAGGATCGTGGCTAAACTGACGCCACTCTCAGCACGAAGTATCCCGGTAAACGGGTCGAAGGAGATGAGGTTGCTGAGAGCTGAGGTGTCGATGATTGCGTTGTTGTCGTTGAGGCAGCTGTCGCCATAGCTGCGTCCCAACCCGAAGGGGAGAACCGATCGGTCATCCTCAGGAAGGGGAAGGGATGAGGAAGGCGAGGTGATCGCTACAACCCTTTGATCTCTTGCTTTGGGGTATCTTCCCCATGATTCGTAGCTTTTCAAGGTGAGCCTTACTGCACAAGTGAGTTAGAATGCATCGAAGAATTTAGCGTGCTTTTGCCCGGATGTGCTAGCCGTTGCGTCATCACACTATTGCGATGCTGCAAACGTTGTTTGCGGGTCGATGAACCTCTTCGCTTCCCTACGAACCTAGTCATCGTTTGAGATTACACCGGTTGATACTCGTCATAGGGTCCGTGTTGAGGGCTCTTGCTCAAACGAGTGAGCCCTTTCTCTCACTCCAACACTCTAAACTTTCAAGAGGTTTTGCTGTAGAAGTAGCATATGCATGGTGAGAATTTGAAGCATTCTGAGAAACCTAGTGTTGTCTGTGCCGACGTTGACGGTTCGGTCATCACTACCGATCTGCTTTTTGAGACCCTCCTTTTTGCGCTCAAGCAAGATTTCTGGATCTTGTTTTACCTCCCTTTTTGGTTGCTGCGTGGACGAGCCCACCTGAAGCGACAACTTGCTGACCGAGCGCAAGGGTTGGCGGTCGATCTCTTGCCAGTTAACTCTGCTGTGATTTCGTACCTGCGCTCCGCGGCCGAGTCGGGGCAACGTGTCATGCTCACATCTGCTTCTGATGTTCGCCTCGTTGAGAAGTTGGCCGATCAATTTGATTTTGTCAGTGGGGTCATAGGTTCTGATGGCGTCACAAACCGCAAGGGGCGAGCGAAAGCGCAAGCCATTCGTGAGGTCGTTGGGGATACAACTTGGGAGTACATTGGTGACTCTGAAGCCGATTTCGATGTGTGGCGTGAGTCATCGCAGGTCGTGTGTGTAGCGAGTGACGCGGCATTTGCTCGACGGGTTTCTAATCGATATCCAAAGGTGATTGTGCTGGAAAAAGAGCCATGCACCATGAAAGTATTCCTGCGTGCATTGAGGGTCCACCAATGGATGAAGAACATCCTCGTGTTTGCTCCTTTGGTTCTTGCACATCAGATCTTTAACGTGCAGGGGTGGTTTGTAGCGTGTGGAGCGGCGCTTTCCTTCTCGCTGTGCGCGTCAGGTGTGTATCTTCTCAATGACCTGCTCGATCTTGAGGCTGATCGCCGTCACCCCCGAAAGAGAAAGCGACCATGTGCCTCCGGAGTCTTTCCGCTATCGTACGCTCTCGCTCTCGCGCCGGTCCTCTTTGTTGCGGCGTTCGCGGTTGCACTCGCTGTTCAGCCCCAGTTTGCGATTATTTTGGGACTCTACTTTATTCTCACATCTGCCTACTCGTATCGCCTCAAAGCGCTGGCGCTCGTCGACATCATCCTCCTTGCAATGTTGTACACGATTAGAATCGTCGGCGGTGGTGTCGCCACGGGAGTTCATGTTTCTCAGTGGTTGCTCGGCCTCTCGATGTTCATCTTCTTTAGCCTCGCATGTGTGAAGAGGTTCTCTGAGCTGCTGACGTTGCAGCAACGAAAGGAGCATCGCACGTGGGGACGCGGATATGCTGTGTCTGACATGGAGCAGGTCGCCTCCTTCGGGACGGCGAGTGGGTATATCGCCGTTCTGGTCCTCGCCTTGTACGTCAGCGGAAAGGAGGTCGTGGAACTCTACCGAAATCCCGCTGTAATCTGGATGGCTTGTCCGCTCTTGTTGTACTGGGTGAGTCGCATCTGGTTGCTGGCCCGACGGGGACTTGTACACGATGATCCTTTGGTCTTTGCGCTTCAGGATAAAGTTACCTATGCTGTAGCCGCTATCGGCGCCGTCATCGTTATCGGCGCGAAGTGGTAACTGTTCATGATGTGTCGATCTCTCGCTCTCTTGCTTTTGTTAATGTCGGCGTGCGCTGTTCCTCGCACCTACACCGATTTTTCTCTCTCTCGGCAGGGTGTTAGTAACGATGACGCTCAGTTCATATCAAGCACAGACCTTCGGGTCTCCGGGCTTGTGAGTGAGGGGCTTGGCTTTGCAGCGATCGGACGACTCTACAACGCGGAGTCGCGGCTTCGTCAGGCGCTCTATCTTGAGCCCAGTAACGATCGTATTGCGTTTAATCTTGCAGTTATTCTCAATCAAGCCGGACAGAGTCAGGAGGCGCTTGAGATTTTGGGGCGTCTTGTAGCAAAGGAACCACGTAATCCAACATACCTCCAAGCCCTCGCTGATGCTGTGGCGATTGAGGGCGAGCACGAGGAAGCCAAAGCAAAGCTCAAAGAGGTGTTCGTTATTTTCAAGGAGGCGAACAATCTGCCCCGCGCGGCACTG
>JALRCK010000335.1 GCA_023262305.1 Deltaproteobacteria bacterium | reverse complement strand
GCAGTAGGATATCGAGCGGACTGCGGAATCCAGAAGTGCGCGAGAGTGATGGTCGTCAGGAAACGAGTTGCGGACGCGCTCGATGGCGGCGGTTGCAACGAGAAGCTGATTGTTTGCGTCATGTGCGAGCCCGGCGGAGAAGATTGCATCTGAGAGTGCCGGCGGACTGTGCGATGCCTTCGCGCCAACGATCTCGAAAGAGTCTACTTCGGTGCCTATCTGGTGTGGGTGTTGGACGAGGTTATAGGCGGTTAATCCGCTCTCTCGAGCGATGAGGCGAAGGGTAGCCGAGACCGATTCGTTGGATTGGGCGCGCCTGTGATAGAGCAATCGCTCAAGAAGACCATGGTCATCCGGGTGGCAGGCGGCGTAGAGTGTTTCGTCCAGATGTGAGCCGGTCAAAGCGCTCATGCCGAGCTCTCGCTGCGTGGTAGGTGATGCATACGAGATAACCCCATCTGCATACGCCCGCAGGTAGAGCAGGTCTGGGTGATCAAGCAGCGTGCGGTAGTGGTGCTCGGTTGTTGTCGTTGCGTTGATGGCCCGGGCTAGTGCAGAGATGTCGCGCAGGACAAGCCAGAGTCGTCTGAGCGACCCGGTGGTGAATGTTCCGTAGATCGCGGCGTTGATGACACGTTGAGCTCCTTCAGCGTCGATGACCCTCCATTCGATGCCCTCAATCGTGAAGCGGCGGCGGTGCCACTCGGCAAAGAGAGCGCGAAACCCGTCGTCGGGAGGGGCAAGTAAAGCAAGGGGCTGATCAAGGAGGTCCTCGGCAGACCGATACCCGCGCAAGCGAGCAAAACTATCGCTGGCTTCAAGGCAAACGGATGGGGCGTGGTAGAGGGTATCAGGGAAGGGAGCCGAGGTCTCAAGGGAGCAGCAAACGGGGTCAGGAAAATCAACGCACGCGATTGCGGCTGAGCTTGAGCGAACCAGGTTGTAGAAGTCGTCGACGTTAAGGCGGGTAAAATTAGGGTGGGCTTTGGGGGTGTCGGGGAGGTTGCTGGGAGCTAAGATGAGCGGTCGGGTAGCCACGTCTTGACTAGACGGTTGGAGGACCTCGCAAGGTCCCTCGTCCTCCGACGGTTGCGTGGTGTTCCTAGCCATCGCTTCCCCCGTGAAAAAGGCGGTTGCTCACCATGCGCCGCGCTTCTGGCGAAGCGCGGGGCCTCTGCCACACTGTTGTGACGCCGGGGTGGGTTATACCACAGGAAGGCTAGAGACTGACGAAAAAAATTTCTTTGACTGCTGCGCTGATGCAGCGCGGTGCTGAGGCAAATAAAAGCGGGGGATCTAGTCCCCCGCTGAAACAGGATTAGACACTAGGTAGTTATCCCTCTAGAGCCTTGATTCCAGGAAGGGAGTTCCCCTCCAGGAGCGCAAGGAACGCACCACCAGCCGTCGAGATGAAACTGAATTTGTGTCCGAGTTGCATCTGGTGAATAGCCGCGTCGGTGTCCCCTCCGCCAACCACCGTGAGACCATGGGAATTCGCTATAGATTCGCACATGTCGTGGGTGCCCTTGGCGAAGTCCTCGTTTTCAAACGCCCCCATCGGACCGTTCCATACGATCGTCTCAGCAGAGTGAAGAGCCTCTCGGTAGAGGAGGCTCGTCGCTGGACCGATGTCGAGTGCCATCGTATCGGCTGGGATCTCTTGAACTGGCACTGCTCGTCCGAGCCCCTTGCTCGCGAGAGCCGGTGCAACCACTACGTCGACTGGGAGGTATACCTTGCAATCTCGCCGTGCGAGGGTGCCGAGGAGCTCAAGACACTTCGCCGCCAGGTCTGGCTCAAAAAGCGAACGACCGACCTGTAATCCCTGGGCGGCTAGGAAGGTATTAGCCATGGCGCCGCCGATGATCAGCTTGTCGGCCTTCGATGCGAGGTTTACGAGAGCGTTCAACTTACTCGATACCTTCGAACCACCGATGACCACGCAGAGAGGTTTCTTTGGCTTCTCCATCGCTTGGTTGTAGTAATCGATCTCCTTTTGCATCAGGAGACCCGCTGCTTTTTGTTTGAAGAGCTTCGGCACTCCAACCATCGAGGCGTGAGAACGGTGAGCAGTTGCGAAGGCATCTCCCACAAAAACTTCGCCGAGAGTTGCGAGTTGTTGAGCGAACTCTGGCTCGTTCTTCTTTTCGCCGGGGTTGAATCGAAGGTTCTCAAGAAGGAGGACCTGACCCTCGTGGAGTTCTTGAGCAAGCTTCGTGACCTCGGGGCCCACGCAATCAGGCGCCATGACGACGTCTGTGTTGAGAAGCTCCGCGAGCCGACGGCTCAGAGGCTTGAGGGAAAAAGCTGCTTCGCGACCGGTTGGCTCGCCGAGGTGAGACATCACGATGGCCTTGCCGCCGTGCTGGAGGACATACTGCAAGGTCGGCAAAAATTCCTTGATTCGGTTGTCGTCAGTTATGGCGAGCGCCTCGTTGAGAGGCACGTTGAGGTCGGCTCTTATGAGTACTCTCTTTCCTTTTACATCTAAGTCTTTCAATCGACGCATACTACTAGATTCCTGTTGGTTCACTTATCCAGGTCGTTTCTACACGAAATTCTGATTGGAGTACACGCTCCAGAGCACGCACACCGAAGGTTTCGCTTGCATAGTGCCCCATGCAAATGAGGTTGACGTGGTACTCCTTGGCGGTGTGATACGCTTCCTGCTTCGACTCCCCAGTAAGGAGTGTGTCGATCCCGAGGGCTGCACACTCCGGTAGTAAGGACGTCGCTGACCCCGTGGCGATTCCGAGTCGCTTAACTGAGGCGCTACCGAAGGGGAGGATGAGAGGTGGCTGGAGGGCTCCCTCGCATGATGCTAGTCGAGCAGCGAGATCGACCGGAGTCTGTGGTGATGGGAGGGTACCGACCACCCCAAGGGGGGCTCCCTTGCGGAGGAATCCCGGTACGATATCGACCAATCCGAGCAGCTGAGCGAGTTGAGCGGCATTTCCAAACTCAGGGTGTCCATCAAGGGGGAGATGAGCTGCATACAGAGAGAGCCCCGCATTCATGCACACCTGAACCTTACGGGCAAACGGACCGACGATGGGACCGCCATCGCCCCACAAGATTCCGTGATGCACGATAAGAAGCTGGCAGCGTGCATCTGCAGCCGCCTGGAGTACTGAGAGTCCAGCATCTACTGCAAAAGCAACCCTTTGAACGTTCGAGGGAGGTGCCTCTACTTGCAAACCGTTGACTGCGATATCTGTGTAGCGCGGCAGCTCGAGGAGTTGGTCAAGCCGTGTCACGATTGATGAGAGAGAAGTTGATGCCATATCGGTCTCGCGTATCTTCTAATAAACCCTTTCAGCGCCTTTTGGCAGCCTTGTTGCGATAGGTACCCGGGCAACCGCTCGTTGCCGAGCTCCACAAAGGCAACCCACCTTCCTGAACTCGAGCGCCGGGTTCGTTCGCTGAGGCGCAGAATGTGTACGTCTCAACAACTCCATGGTGTAGGACTTGACCAAAAGCATCCCCATCATGCCAGGGTCTTTCCCTTCCAGCTATGCTAACTCTCATGAGTCTCACACTTTTTTGGCACATATCGCAACATTGCCTGACATCTGGGTTATCTGGTAGCTTAGC
>JALRCK010000334.1 GCA_023262305.1 Deltaproteobacteria bacterium | reverse complement strand
AATTGCACGAATCCCTCAACGATAAGAGGGGCGCCGCCAAGGGCGCGCCACACATCCGGCACGGCCTCAAGATCTGTGATGCGCGCCTGCCCCTTCCCGTCGTATCCGAATCGTCGGGTCTTTGCGATGCAGGGTAATCCCACTTTCTTGCATGCCTCTCGCAACTCTCCCTCAGAGGAGGCGGGCTCGAACCTTGGAGTAGCGACCCCTACGTTTTGTAGGAAGGTCTTCTCAACCACGCGATCTTGGGAGACTTCAAGGGCTTGTGGAGGGGGATACACAGGCACCTTGGTGGCAAGGAAGCGAGCTGCTTCGCACGGCACATTCTCGAACTCGTACGTCACCACATCACACTCCGCGGCGAAGCGGGTGAGCGCTGCTTCGTCAGAGAATGAGCCAACGTGGGTTGAGCCGATGCCCTGAGTTGACTCCCCAGGAGATTGATCAAAGAAAATGAATGAATGACCAAGCGGATAGCCGGCAAGGGCTAACATCCGTCCGAGTTGCCCTGCACCGAGAATACCTATTCGCATGGGTTACTTTAGTTTTGGAGGAGGTGTTTGCAGCACTGACTCTGTTTGCTTGGATCGAAAGTCCTGTACCGCTTTCGCAAATTCAGGATACTTGTTGCCGAGGATGCTCGTGGCAAGGATAGCTGCATTGGCCGCACCTGCTTTTCCGATTGCAACCGTAGCAACAGGCACTCCCTTCGGCATCTGAACGATCGAGAGAAGCGAATCGACTCCGCGAAGGATGTTCGACTCAACGGGAACGCCGATTACGGGGAGGTGAGTCATCGATGCGGTCATCCCTGGAAGGTGCGCTGCACCGCCTGCTCCCGCTATGATCACTTCTATGCCGCGTGATGCTGCTTGGGATGCGTAGGAGACGAGGAGATCCGGGGTGCGATGTGCTGAGACGATCTTGGTCTCATACGGCACTCCTAGATTTTCCAGGAGCTCTGCAGTTGCAGATAGGGTCTCCCAGTCAGATTGGGATCCCATGATCAGTCCTACAAGGGGCGAGGGAGATTTCGTCATGGTGAGAGGCTACCTCTCCTTAGAAACGCGCGTCAATTGGATGTATTTTTACGGTCGGGGAAGCGTCGTGCCATCGGCAGGGGCGCATTCATCGAGCGATGCAGTGAGTCTGTTGATAGTTTCCTGAGAGATCGCACCCTTTACCAGGGATGCTGACCAAGCAGAGTCGAAGTTATCAACGCAGCGCCTATTAATGATTTGAGGTCCAAGGAAGGCAGGTCCCTGATCTTCGGGCGATAGTTGAAGGCCGGTGAAGTGCGCCCTTTTTGTGACGAGTGTGCCGATCCTGGAGGACGTGCATGCAACGCTGGCAGCCGCTGTTTGCAGGCAGGAGTTGCGCTGTTCTGAGGCTGATACCAAGCAATCCTGTATGCGCTCCTCACATGAGCTTACTGACTCGGCATGGGCCAATAATCCGAACGTGCTTACGACGAGAGCTGTTGTTGCAATTACTAAATGAGGGCGGTTCATACAAATCCTCTCAACCGATGACATAGTATCAGGTTGTTAATCCTATCGCCAAATTATTTATGTGTGCCAAGCTGGCTAACTAGCTGTATATTCACATAATTCTGTCAGGACGCCATAAAATGAGGCTGGCTGGATGAACGCTATGATGGTTCCAGACGCTCCCGGACGGGGGGTGGTGTCGATCAGTTGGGCGCCCAAGCTCTCAAGGCGTGCCATTTCGGCTCTAATGTTGTCGACCTTGTAGCAGACATGGTGAAGACCCGGTCCGTGCTTGGCGAGGAATCGCGCTATCGGAGTATCATCTTTGAGGGGGGCGAGGAGCTCAAGCCTCGTTCCGCCGGTGTTGAGGAACGCGAGTTCAACGCCCCTATCAAGGAGCTTTTCTCGATGCGTCACGGAGGTGCCAGCGGTTGCAGCGTAGAGCCCAATGGCGGCATCGATGTCAGCAACGACGATGCCGATGTGGTCAACGATCCAGGGTGAAGAGGGGGCGGTCATGCCCTACTGAATACCATACACCGCGCTGACTGCCACCCGCAGATCGTAGGGCTGTGCATCGATACTTGGTCCGGCTGATGATTTTTCAGAAGCTGCTGCGCCCATGACGAACGCTCTGCGTGGTTGGTGATCGATTGATTCATCACCTTCGGTAACGGACATGAGCTTCCCAAGAGTAACTGTGGCGCCGGTCGCGATCTTTTGCGCCTTGGACTGTGCGTTTTTGGTTGCCACTTCAAGGCAGTTCTCTCGTTCAGCTTTCAATACGGAGGGTGATACGAACGCCTCAAGCTGAGAGACCTCTTCGGCGCCGAGCTTGGAGGCGATCCCGATGATATCCTCAAGCCCTGTGAAGTTGGAGGTTTCAAACCTGGTTGAGAGGGTCGTTCTGTACCCGGTGCATTCGCGACCCGATTTGCTGTTGTACGAGCACTCCTGGTTCACGGAGTAAGCCGCTGTTGCGCTCGTGAGCTCCGGGAGTTTAAGAGATTGGACCTCTGCCTTTATCTTTTCATGGGCTTCGATAGCTTTCTTGGAGGATTCCTTCGCCGTTGGCGCGACGACTGATGAGGAGATCGTGACAGCGCCGCGATCTCGCTGGAGCGTTTTGAGGCACTCTCCGGAAACGGCGATGCCGGTTCGTTGTTCATCCGCGAAGGTTGGTGTGAGGGGAGCGAGCGCGAGAAGTGAGAGTAGAGTCAGGGTGAGGGCGTTGTATCTCATAGCGATCCACATATCGGGGTTCTTGGTCGTTATAGTCGACCAGCAGGGCTCAAAGCGCAATGATGACCTTCGTGCGGTCCGTGCTGGCGGTGTCCTTTGTCACCCTCGTAGCTGTTTACCCTTAGCGATGTGGAGCTGCTACTTTTGGACCGGGCACATTGAGAGGGAGCACCTTAGATTGAATCCATTGCTCGACCTCGCTTATGTGAGTCGCAAGCTCCGGGGACGTTGCGGCAAAAAGTAAAGGCAACATTACGTCGGCTATTTTGTTGATGTGCCCTATCCCTCCATGGATCACAAATTGTCGTCCAAGATTGTATCTGTGCAGCGTTTGAGCGGCTGGTTCTTGGAGGTAGGAATTTGCGTGATCGATAACGGCTTGGTTCCTATTCTCGGTCTCAAGGATTTTCTTGGGTATTCCCGCACGAAGTAGGAGAGCTGTAATGGCGTCCCGCTTCTCGTTTGCGAGGGGTATCGTCGTCGGTCTTTGAGGGAATACGAGGACGGCCCTGGTGGAGAGAACTGGGAGAGCCCCGGGTGTGCTTGCCGGTGTGAAGGGAGGCTCTGTCCCGATCGCATTCGTTGCTGGTGGTAAATCTTTTGGGGCAGCCTTGAGCGGAGGTTTCTTCCCGGGCTTTACCCGCGATACCTCCTTGGGGGGATTTTGCTTGGTCGGTGTTGACTTGCGAGAGGAGTGGGATCCCTGTTGTGGGCGACGGGGAATTGAAAGGGTTTTAAAGGGATCGGATGGACCAGAATGTCTCCTGTTTGCCCGATCCTGAGGCGTTTCCCACGGTGGCGGGGGAAGGGGGAGTCCCAAGCTCTTCGCCTTCATGCACGCGAGGTGCCAATCGACTCGAGCGGCG
>JALRCK010000333.1 GCA_023262305.1 Deltaproteobacteria bacterium | reverse complement strand
TTAAGCAGTTATGGCAAATCACAAGTCTGCAATTAAGCGTCATCGTCAAAGCATCAAGCGTCGTGATCACAACCGTGGTCGTCGAGCTGAGGTTCGTACAGCCCTCAAGAAGGCTGCGGCTGCTGCTGCGGCTGGCAACCAAGCCGATGCTAAGACCCTTGCTCGTCAGGCAGAGTCAGCTATGGCTAAGGCATCGAAGCGCGGTCTCTTCCACAAGAAGACCCTTGCTCGAAAGATCAGCCGCCTCGCTTCAAGCGTGAACGCAACTAGCAAGAAGACGAAGTAAATCGCTTCATCATCTGTGACATAAGCCCGACTCTCCTGGATAAGGGGGGTCGGGTTTTTTAATGCGCGCACCAACGCACTCTCCCCCGCTCCCGCATCATGCGTTTGATGTCTCCTGGCGAGTCTCATATTTTCTGCCCCGCCATCTCGTGCTACCACACGTGCATGAGAACACTCAGACTCACTCTCCTTGTCGTAGTTACGATGGTACTTCCGAAAGCAGCTCATGCTGGTGACGGGGCGACGATTATTATGAAGAGTGGCGTTGTAATCACCATCAACAACGGATTCGCGCAGCTGGTAGCGGGAATGAAGTCCCTCAAATCGTCGGGAGTCCAAAATTATCCAGTTGAGATAGAGATCGAAAACACCTCGTTTTTCGTTAACCTGGGGGAGGTCGCCCTCCTCTGTCGCGATACATGCTCAAGCATGACGATCGCGACACCACGACAGACCCGCGACCTTAAGGAAAAGTAACTTCGGGTCAGACCCCAGGCGCCATCATAGGTGGGCGCTTGAGGTTATCCTCCCAACGTGACAACATCCAACTCGTTAAACGCCTCTACAGGAAAGGTATGGCAAACAAGAGAAAAACCACAAAGAAGAAAGTAGCAAAGAAGGCAACCGCTCAAGCCAGCAAGAAGACCAAGACCAAGGTAATTCCACCGTCAGTTCCGTTCCTCGCAACCAAAGAGGGCATGAAGCTCCTCAAGCACCACTGCGAAGGGATCATGGAGCTTGTCGGAGACCTTATCGTTACCAACAATCCGAAGATCTCCCAGAAGGATTTCCAAACCGAGGCCCACGGATTGATCCGCATCTTCTTTGGCATGGAGAAGCAGGCAGCTAAGAAAAGTGCTCGCCGCTAAGTGATAGCTCAAAGAGGAAACGCGAAGGGCGCGGAACCGGTCGAGAGGTTCGGCGCCCTTCGCTTTTTTCTGGGTAGTTCGTGCCGTTCGGAGGCTTTTCCTGCCAAGAATGCGATACACTCATCAAGGACTCGCAAACCCGAGCCCACCGCGCATCCCTACTTTACCACCTTGAGCACCTCAGTCAGCACATCTGGCTCGAACACGCTCGCCATGATCGCATTTCTCATGAAATTTGAGGCCGGAGCGCCTGAAGCTTTGAGCCCTTCATCGATCATCTGCGAGACGCTCTTTACGATGGCACCAAACGCCTTTGCGTCCGTTACCTTAATTCCCTGCTCCGCACGTTCATAGGTCGAGTTGAAAGTCTCAGCATGTTGTTCGATAATTTTGCCGACAACCGCCTCAATCAGCTCTGGGTAGGCATACCGAGCAACCCCCAAGAAATACATCGGGCGCTTCTCATAGTTCTGCTCGATAAAAACCCGTACCGGCTCTGGTCGACCGCTTGTGACAACACCGCGAAACTCCTTCGCGAAGGTCGCGACTTGAGGAGTCTGAGTCCCTTCTCGCTTTAAGAAGCTCTTCAGCGCCGCGTTCAGGTTCTTTGCGCTCGTAAGCGCTACGGTTACTTCTTCTACGTTTGTCTCTAACATCGTTACCTTTACTACTACGTTATGAGGTTAAAAATCGGGTGCCACTGATTTGTCATATACCATTCGGGCCGCGTCAGCGGCGAGGTTATTGAGGGCCTGCGCCTCCTGCCCACGCGAAATATCTCGGGAGCTCAGGCTTGCAAGGTCGGTTGCCGAGATCGATCCACTCGCAAAATCGGGAGACGTCGTCACCACCACACTTTGGTTTGCGGCGTATCCCTTGGTGACCTTGATGTTGTTTTCGCGCCACAACACCTGTCCGGTGGTGCGCTGCAACTCTCCACTAATGAACATCGTGGTGTCCATCTGAAGGGCTGTGTTGGTGGTCGGATCGACGGTGCTCGTTGTATTTCTGACGTCTAGAATCTGCACCTTCAAGATTGCATCTGCCTGTCCCTGCTTCTCCACCACAGCGACCGTACCGTAACTGTCGAACTCTTCGCGAAGCGCCTCTGTTACCACATCAGCAAGCCCCAGCTCAGTTGATCCGTTCTCGACCCGAGGTATATAGATGTTTTTGACATCCGCCGGAAGAACGCTCCCTGACCCTCTTAAGGTGTATCCACACGAGGTAAGCGAGACGATCCCGAGACAACACGCAACGATCCTAACAAACATATTCATGCCTATCCTTTTTTGCTGATGGTGCTCATCTTTTGAGGCAATTGGTCAATGTACTTCTTGAGCCCCTTCCCTTTCGCACGAAGCCCTCTGAGGGAATCTAAAAACTGCGCCTGCATCTCCGCGGTCAATCGCAACACCTGTGCATGCTGGTTAGCAACCCGCTGAGCGAGTTCACGGTCAGCCTCAGGGATATTCTTTTGTCCCTTCCACGTAGACTCCCATTGTGCGAATCCCTCAACGTAGGCATCGATAACATCGAGTGCGTCCGAAGAGCCATCCCGGATAGCAGACACCGCTTTTTTACCTAGTTCGAGGAGGGCTTTGCCCTCAGTGGAGGAGCTCTTGGAGGTCATACCCGCCGTATTATGAGCCCATTATGTTGAAGCCGCAATCGACGTAGAGCGTCTCCCCAGTAACACCCCGCCCGAGTGGTCCCAGGAGATACAGCCCAGTGTTGGCTACATCCTCTTGGGTGACGTTCCTCTTGAGAGGTGCCTTTTCGGCAAAAGCAGCCAACATATCCCTAAATTGAGGGATGCCAGAGGCCGCCAGAGTCTTTATAGGACCCGCAGAGATGGCATTCACCCGAACCCCAAACTCACCAAGATCAGCAGCCAAATACCTCACAGAGGCTTCAAGAGCCGCCTTGGCGACCCCCATAACGTTGTAGTTTGGAACCACCCGCTCTGCTCCAAGGTAGGTCATCGTAACTATAGAGCCCCCATGCTCAGACATGAGCGGAAGCGCACGACGAGCCACTGCAATGAGCGAGTACGCCGATACATCCAGGGCGAGCGAGAATCCATGACGAGATGTGTTTACAAACCGGCTTGAGAGGTCCTCTTTATCGGCAAACGCAAGCGAGTGCACAACGCCATCAAGAGTTCCCCAGTCCTGCTTGATCTGCGCAAACATGGCATCGAGCTGCTCGTCAGATTGAACGTCACACGGATACACCCGTGCACACCCCAAAGAATCCGCTAGGGGGCGAACACGACGCTCAAGCGCCTCATTCAAGTAATTGAAGGCTAGCTGGGCTCCCTCTCGGTGCAGAGCCTCTGCTATACCCCAGGCGATGCTCCTGTCGTTTGCGACTCCGAGCACCAAGATCTTCTTGCCACTAAACATGCCCATCTGCCCACCTTCTCCCTTACCGCATACAAAAA
>JALRCK010000332.1:287-3620 GCA_023262305.1 Deltaproteobacteria bacterium | reverse complement strand
TTAAGGTAGTGACTATCGTTGGGGGAGAGGGGGAGGAGGGAGTTAGAATGCAAAACGCCCCGCTGGCACAAACCCTCAACAAAGAGTCGAGGTCCTTTGCACTCGCGGGGCGCCATAAACTTCTTGATCTCAGTAGTTACTTCTTACGAAGGCCCATCTTATCAAGTCGTTGAGCGAGGTAAGCGATCTTGTCGTACCCAACAATTCGCTCGCCGCTCTCGAATACGAAAGTCGGTGTATCGAATACGCCGAGCTTTCGTCCGCGCTTGTAGATACCCTTAACACGCTCACGTGTATCGGATGAGGAAACCTTGCTCAGGAAATCACCGAGGTCGATGTCGAGATCGTCGCAGAGCTCGTTCATGAAGGTGTCCTCATTTGGGTTTTCGCCGAGTCCCCACCACTTGTTGAACACCTTGATGTTGTACTCCATCAAAACGCCCATATCGTTAGCGATGAGAGCGCCGCGGGTAAGCCGTCCTGGATCGTGCTCAACCTCTGGCCAATTCTCTGGGTATACCAACGAGAGACCGCGCTCTTCAGCGAGACGCTTGGTGTCCTCAAAGAGGTATGAAAGCTTGTCGGGGAGGATGCCTTGCTGTGGGACTGGTTGACCGGACGCCTTGGCGGAGAAGGGTTGCCAGAGAAGCTCTACGTCGTACTTCTCGGCGATGTCATAGACCGGATCGAGCGCGAGGTAGGAGTATGGACTCTGAAACGAATAGAAGACTTCAACATTCACCGTCATAAGCTCACTTTGTGTAAAGAAAAACACCCTTTATCTTAAGCGCTACCGCGAGAAAGTTCCCATGTAGCCTCCCACCAGAGGCTACCAGTGCAGCGCACGAAGTTCACAACGGGGTACACCCCGCTACCAGATTGTGTTGTCTGAGCTTGTTAGGGAAGGGCAGCGGTATAAGCCGAGCACCCCCTAGAGGCGCATCTTAACGGCTGGCAGCCCTCGTGGTGTAGACCATCGAAACTGACCCTGAAGGTAGTCGTATTTGTCTGAGTTTGCAAGGATATCTTGCTCGTTTTGCATAAGAATCGGTAAGGTGGGGGCACTGAAAGACCAGCGATAGCCAGATGGGCTCGTATGGGATAGGGTTAGTATCTTCATGGACTTAGCGGGTCCAAGAGCTCGCGCGCCCCGAACTTGAGTCTGGGAGACGTGGTGTCCATGAGGAGCCCTCACTAATGAGGGGTAATGTGTGAAAGTGTTTTGTTTTGAAACTCATGAGAAGTGCTAAGGGAATAGAGCAACTCCTTCCTCCCGGAGTTCGGACCGACCGTCCTCTGCTCTGCATTGAAATCAATCCTCCAAGGGGATGTAACGTCGAGGCAGTGGTTGAGCGGTATGCCAACGTTCGCGGTCTTGATTTTGTGAACGTGACTGATAGCGCCCTCGCTAAGATGAAGCTCTCGTCGCTAGCCTTTGCCGCAATTATCAAGCAGCGACTCGGACTTGAGCCGGTGGTTAATCTCTCATGTCGCGACAGGAACGTGATCGCCCTTCAATCCGATCTTTTAGGGGCGTGGGCGCTTGGAGTTCGATCGATCGTTGCTCTGACCGGGGATGCCGTGACAGTAGGGGATCTTCCAGAAGCTAAAGGTGTGTTTGAGGTAAACTCTGTTGGGTTGCTCAATTTGATCGCAACGCTCAACAGTGGAAAGGATCTTGCGGGTAACGAACTCAAGGGCCACCCGGCATACACGCCAGGCGTTGTGGTTAATCCTAACGTGAAGAATCCGAACGCAGAGATCAAGCGGCTGATACGAAAGAAGGAAGCTGGGGCAGTATACGCGTTGAGCCAGCCGGTGTTCGATCCGGAGCAGGCTCGTAACTTCTTTGAAGCCGCAGCTGCCTCTGGCATTGATATGTTTGTGGGGCTCCTGCCCTTTAAGTCAGTGCAGTCCTTTGAGGGGATCTCAAAAGTCCCTGGAATAAAGATCCCTGACTCTGTGGCAGCGAAGGTGAGGGCAGTTGCGCCCGAGCTCGTGGGGGAGACCTCACTCGATGTAGCGATGGAGGTTGCCGAGGCGGTCAAGCCGTTCGTTCGAGGCTTCCATGTAGTGAGTGGCGGTTCGCCACTTCTTGCTCTAGATTTGTGCAAGCGATTGTCAGATTGGATTGAAGAATCGTTGGTAAAGGAAGTGGTATGAAGCGTCGAGAAGAGATGACCTTGCTTGAGAGGATCTACGTTGTCGAGATCTTTAAGGGGCTCACGATTACCTATGGAAAGCTCCTCAAGAATCTCTGGCTACACACCCTCAAATTCCTCGGCGTGAAGACTAAGGAGTCTGCCGGCGTAGCTATTCAATATCCGAATGAACGTCGACCCTATCCAGCGCGTTATCGCGGTCGCCACCGCTTGACCCTTTACGATAACGGTGATGTGAAGTGCACCTCGTGTTTCCTCTGCGCCACTGCGTGCCCAGCAAAGTGCATTTACATTGAGGCCTGTGAGCACGAAGATCCGAACGTCGAGAAGTTCCCAAAGCGGTATGAGATCGACACACTCTTGTGCATCTACTGTGGCTACTGCGTTGAGGCATGCCCTGTTGATGCTATTCGAATGGATACGGGTCTTCACCCTGAGGTCTATCCGGCGGATCCGAGACTCTTCATCGAGGACAAAGAGACCTTAATGGAGCGTTCGCGAATCTTGGATGATTACGGACCTGAGCGTCTCTACGATATGCACATGAAGCGCATGCAGGAGATTGAGAAGGTCGTCGTATAGCCTCTGAACGAGGATTGAAAGCGATGGTGTGCTCAGCAGAAAAAGTCGCGCGCCTCGTGGCGGGGTGGGGCGTTGTAGCGGCGACACTAGTGACCGTTATGGCTCCGTCCTTGGTGGGTGCTCAGACTCTAGAGGCGCCCTCTGGTACAGGACCGCTCCCTGATCTTCAAGCAGGTGCCAAGAGCGGTGCGCTCGTCACGAAAGGGTATATCGACAAGTACCGCGCTATTATCCCGCCAGAGCTGGCCGAGCTCGTCGACAGAAACGAGTTCGCCTTTGAGGCGGTGCTGCGGCCAAAAAGCGCTGAGTTGCTGACGGATGCTCAAAGTTCGTCGGTAACGAACGTATCTCTAGACGACAAGGGTGTTCTCTCGCCTCCGCCGGTAAGTGTATCCGGTCCGATCTTTGCGGTAGCGCAAAGTGAGGAGGAGGTTCAGGGATCAAGAAGTGCTGGATGGAAGATCCTGTGGAACACCACCGTAGCGCAGTGGAGGCTAAAGTCCTTGAGCGCCGCGATCAGCCTCGTGACGTTTGCGCCTGGGTCCGAGGACGGTAAGAGGGTTGATTTCACCGTGAGCCGAATCTATCC
>JALRCK010000332.1:0-277 GCA_023262305.1 Deltaproteobacteria bacterium | reverse complement strand
CTCTGGGGCAATCTCCCGGGACGCTCAAGCCGATGTTTCGGGAGAAGATCTCGGCAGTCAACCCACAACCGCTCTTGGGGCTCACCTGGTTGACGTTGCGCTTCTTGGGATCTGTCCACGATTACATGTGGGCGGCCTCGCCGATTAATGGCGAGGTGCGGCAGATGACGGGGAGTAATCGTGGTGATCTGATCTTTAATGGAGCCTTTGCGCCAGATGACCTCTTTGTGTGGTCTGGAAAGGTCGAAGGGGTCGAGCCCACCTCTGTGAGGCTCGT
>JALRCK010000331.1 GCA_023262305.1 Deltaproteobacteria bacterium | reverse complement strand
CGAAAGAAGAAGAAAGAAAAAAAATCAGAAGCACACGCAAGGATTCGAACCTTCTCCAGAAGGTAGTGGCTGATGGAACCTCCCGTGATACAGTGTTGGCTATCAAAGTGGATCTCGACCCACTTCCCGAAGCTGTGAGTGTGTGTGATATCGGGGAGGTTCTCGCCCGAGTAGTGCAACGGTATGTGTGTGAATGTGGGCCGGAGCGGATCAGTTTTGAGAGAGGGTATGAAGATATCGGCACCTCCCTGCCTGAGCTCGATGTTGAGCGGGTTATCACGAATCTCGTTTCCAACGCCTACCGCCATTCCCCGGGATGTCGCGTCGTTCTTGGAGTTGAGTCAAGAAAAAGTAGCGCTCGTATCACGGTTCGTGATGATGGTCGGGGGATATCGAGAGAGAATCTTGATGCTCTCAATCGAGATCAGATTTTGGAGGATGGTCCGACGAGTGGATGGAGGATCGGTATTCGGACTTGCAAGGCAAAGCTCCGCGCCGTTGGCGGGGAGATGGCGATCTCCTCGGAACTCGGCAAGGGAACTCTCGTTGAGGTAGTAGTTCCACTCGTGAATCTGGCGTCAACCCGTTCGAATTTGTATGTGGCGGATGGAGGGGTGATGAACGCCTCTGCTGTGACAACAGATGTTGCAATTATAGATGATGACCATGAGCACAGCGAGTCTCTGAGGCGGCTTTTGGAACGATATGGAGTGAGAGCTCGAACGTTCGCAGCTGTTGACGACTTTCTTAAGGAGCCTACGACGAGCGAGGGTGCGATCGTGTTGTGTGACGCTCACATGCCTGACGGGGGAGCAGAGAGGCTGCTCATGCTGCTCGCCGATCGTTCGCACGGGGCTCGTGTGGCGGTTATCAGTGGGGATGCATCGGATGACTACCTGTATAAGGTGTCTGCCCTTGGGGCGCAGGCATTCTTTTGCAAGCCAGTTGATATTGGGGAGGTATGTACCTGGATTCGCGAGGTTCAGGCAATCGGACCCTGGACCAGGAGGCCGAGAGGTGGAATAAGTTCAGGGTCCCTGGTACAACCGTACCAGTCTGTTTGAAAGGAGCCTGGTTAATGGATCGCAGTTATCTTAAGGTAGGTGCCCCTGTTGTGACAGCAAGAGATGTCCCACGTGGAGGGCTGGTAGGAAGTGGTATTGAGCCCGAGCTCACCAAGAACCGCAGGGCCGGTTCAGAGGGGACGATTGCTGGGGTCATTCCACAGCAGGGAGCCGATGTCTGGGCAGTAAAGCATCCTGATGGTGCGGTTAGTGCGTATCATCGCGAAGAGCTCGTAATCCCCAAAGATGCATGCCTTCCAGGTGGCTTCAGGTAGTTCGTGGTATCTCAACAACTGGTGTGCTGCCGCCGATTGATCTCGGCATTTCTCACCTCCACACTCTCGATGTTATTCCTAGATGTGGCGCTTCGAGTTGCTTATGCTGACACGCCTGAACCACTGAATGGATGGTCAGTAGGGTTAGCCACGGGCAGTAGTCCGCTGCTGCTTAAAGAGAGAGTTTTCCCGCAGAATCCGATCCTTACAAGGTTAGATGTTGTAGCTCCACCGACCTCGTTCGTCGCCGATCCCTTCCTCGTTAAAGACGGTGAGCGCTGGCATATGTTTTTTGAGCTCTTTAACAGCGAGTCTTATCGCGGAGAGCTCGGAGTGGCCGAGAGTTCGGATTTAAAGAGCTGGAAGTTTCTCAAAGTGGTTCTCGCGGAGCCCTTTCATCTCTCGTACCCCTACGTTCTCAAGGATCAAGGGAATCTCTATATGATCCCTGAGTCCAAGCAAGCTAAGGAGATCCGTCTCTACAGGGCCAAGCGGTATCCCCTTGAGTGGGAGTTTGAGAAGACCCTGCTCAAGGGCGAGTTCGTTGATCCCTCCCCAGTGTTCTATAATGGCAGGTGGTGGCTCTTTGCGGGGCATGACGGCTACTCGCTCTCTCTCTTCTATGCCGACACCCTGACAGGTTCATGGACGAAGCACCCGCAATCTCCTCTTTATCGAAACAGCCCCGGTATGGCCCGTCCTGGTGGGGGAGTAGTTGTGGATGGAAATACCCTGATCCGATTCGTTCAGGATGGTCGAGGTGGGTACGGCAAGGGGGTACGAGCGATGATAGTTGACGAGATTACCCCAACAACATTCAGGGAGCACGCTGCGGCGAATCCATCGCTTTTTAAAGCGCACGGATATCATTGGGCGAGAAACGGCATGCACCATGTCGCTCCCATACAGGTAGGCCCTAACCAGTGGATCGCTGCTATCGATGGAAGTGGAGATGGGGAGTCGGAAGGGAAGAGAGGCCTTGAGCCAGCAGATCGTATGCACCCTTGAGTTGTATGGAAATAAATTTGAGGGCGAGGACTTCAAGCAGCACGCGGATGATTCACCGCAAAAGAGACAGTTTCGAATGTTTTTGTCAGGTAACGCGAGAGGCTCGCGAAACGCTGAGCACGCAGAAAGAGACCGACGAATAGCACTGCCAAGGAAGCGCCGCCTCCCAGTTCTTTAGTCTCTACACAGGCTTCGTCAAACGCGTGTCGATCGGTTGTCCGAGGAGAGGCGGAAGATCCGGATGGTGTTGCTTGCCGCCTTGAGAGTGAACGATCTGTTGTTTCGATCGTTGGATATCTTGTTGTAGGTGCAGCAACGCGTCGAGCACGGTCTCTGGTCGTGGTGGACATCCGGGGATGTACATGTCGACAGGGATGATCTTATCGATGCCAGCGACGGTGGTGTAGTTGTCGTAGAAACCGCCGGAAGATGCGCAGGCACCAAAGGCGATAACCCATTTCGGCTCCGCCATCTGCTCATACACGCGTAAGAGTACGGGGGCGAGCTTGTGATTGACCGTTCCAACTACCCACAAGAGATCCGATTGTCGTGGAGTGAAGCGGGGAAGAGCCGCGCCAAATCTGTCTGTGTCGTAGTGCGAGCAGTTCACGGACATGAATTCCATGCCGCAGCATGCGGTCACGAAAGGGTACGAGAACAGCGAGTATTTACGGGCCCACCCGAGAGCGCTCTCAAGGGTTGTCGTGAAAAAACCAGACTGATCAGAGGAATAAACCATGTGAACTCCATCGGCAAATCGCTAGCGGGCTGGGAACCCGTTTGCAGCCCTCTATTACTATATAATAAGGAGCTTCCCCGCAAATCGGTATTCGACTTCATACGATGGCGAGCATAGAAGACAGCTTGGGGCAGGTCGGTGCACTGCCCGTCTGGCCGAATAGTCCTGTAAGTGCCTAGTATGGCATGCTTTTTCGCGATCCTCGGACGCGCTCTACCACTCGGTGCCAAGCCCTTCGTTCCATCTCCCCTTCGTGGTATTTAACCTTCGCCGAAAGGAAACGTTCTTCAGTATGTCATCAATCCCAGCAATGACCCCTCAACAGCAGGAGCTTACCGATACCAAGCGGTCAGGTCTCGCCGCGTATCGACGTCTCGCTGTGGGTGAGGCCTCGATGCTCCACTTCCTTTTCTACGAGGTAGTGCAGCTTCTGTTTGTGAATCTCCCCGGTCTGCTCGGGTTTGCGGCTCGATCGGTTGTGTATCCCGCGCTCCTTAAGCGGTGTGGGAGACGCCCAGCGATCGGGAGAGGAGTTCTGGTGCGCAT
>JALRCK010000330.1 GCA_023262305.1 Deltaproteobacteria bacterium | reverse complement strand
CTTGAAGATGTGTCGGCAGGCTTCATTTAAAGATGACATGCTTGGGATAAAGCGAGCAAAACAACGCCTAGCTGGGTGGTGAAAAATGATTTCCTGTTGCGCATTTCGATAGTTTGACTTCCTCCTTCGCCAAGGCTTCGGAGGACAAGGCACCTTCGTTGGAGTCACCGAAAAAATCCTCAACTATTCTCTTCGGTGGGTCCAGTATGTGCTCCCATACTTTGTGGCAAGTGAGTCGGCATGCTCTCTCATTCTTTGGATCATTAAGTCCCTATCCTCGGTGATTTGTCGGATCCTTGATTCTGAATTCTCGGTGATTTTTCGGATCCTTAATGCTGAATCCTCGCTGATTTCTCGTATCTTTGATGCTGCATCCTCGCTGATTTTTCGGATCTTTGATGCTGTATCCTCGGCGATCTTTCGAATCCTTGACTCGGCATACGTCCTTTGTCTTGGGATCCTTGACTCGGAAAGCTCTCTTAGTATTGCGATCCTTGACTCGGAAAGCTCTCTTAGTCTTGCGATCCTTGACTCGGAAAGCTCTTTTTGCTCTGCGATCCTTGACTCGGAAAGCTCTCTTTCTGTTGCGATCCTTGACTCGGCACGCTCTCTTTCTGTTGTGATCCTTGACTCGGCATGCTCTCTGGCTCTTGCGATCCTTGACTCGGAATCCACTCTGAGTGTTCGGATTCTTGAGTCGGATTCCTTAATCCTTTCGCGTATGCCATTACTGAGTGAAGTGGCCCAGCTTTGGACGTCTGGGTCGGAATCCAAGCGCATTCGTTGCTCACACGCTTCGAGAGCGCTTGGATCTCTTCGCCCTGCGAGAAGGATCAGAGAGGCGCGTCTAATGAGTGGGGCCGGATCGCGCAATCCGCTCCAAGCGATAAACTCACCAATCGCCGGTGTGCCTGGGCCAAAGCGAAGCAGAGCTTGCCTGCGTTGCGCGGTATCAGTTGCCGAGAAGAACGAGCGTGACGCCTCTGCAAGTGTCCTCATGTAGTATCCCGGACGTTGAATTAGCTGAGGGTCTCCCTCATCCGAATTGATAATGCTTGCGACTCTCTTCATCAATTCCTGAGAGCGAGTCTTATCACCCGGTGCGGTTCTCGAAGCACCCTCATTGTCGGTTGGCTCTACATCGAAATATCGGCGTAATATCGCTACATATGAGGGATTTGTCTCGTTGTGGGGGCTCTCGCGCAGGGTATCGTACGCGACCCTGGCCGCTTGTCCCGGTATCATCTCGTATAGAACACCGAGCGCCTCCACAGCGACTGGCGACGTGATATCTCTGGCTCGAGATTCAGCCATTACTCTGGCCACACTAAGATCCTTCGCCGCGAGGGCGATGATTGAGTGTCTGAGCGTGAGTGGATCCGATGTTGTCGCCGCGGTCGAGACAATTAGGGAAATAGTCTCGCAATCAAGGTCAGCTCGGTTTTGCGCTGACACAAGCGCTCGCAACCTTTGCGCGTCGAGCGCCTCCACCACCTTGAGGGCGTCTTTGATCTCTTGGTTGCTGAGAGCGCTTGAGCTCTCCACCCCCGCCTTCCTTAGATTTAGTAGGTGCTCTACAGTCACTCCCTCGGCTCTGGCAATGTCGAAAAGCTCACCGGTCGAGACAGGACCGGCCTCCTGTCGTTCGAGCTGTTCGACGGTGACACGAGGGCTTTGAAGATGGCGCGTGTCTGCTGGCACGACCGAGTCGCCGCTCAGTCGTGAATCCCGATTGTCCTGAAACTCTCCCATATCGCCTCTAGCTCTTTAGAAATCTCGTCATCGATTCAACCTCTTTAGAAAACTCGTCATCGCGTCAACTACCTCCGGTTTGTATTCGTTGTCATTTAAGTGAGGATTTGCACTGCCCGTCCACAGAATAGTAGCAGTTGGAAGTGACTTATCAAACCCAACGACCACCCTGTTCCCACCACCGATCTCGAGCACCCATACTTGCCTGCCGTCTTTGGCCACTACGCCCGGTGGGGTGTAGGTATGAAAGCGATCTGGATTGACATAGTTGGTGCGGATATCCATCCCAGGCCTAGCTGTGTCACGTTGTAGAAGCTTCAACTGGTGGGGATCTGGAGAGCGGCGGATGTCCTCAAGAAAGACCTCCAGTCTCGCCTTCTCGGTAGGCACACTATTAAAAAGACTGATATACTTTTTGAGTTTTCTCGGGTTGTTCGTTAGGTGGTTCTTAGTGGGTTCGACTGTGGCGGGAGGGCGTGAAATGGTCTGGTGAGGATGGCTCGCCAGCGACGCCTGAAGTTTTTCCAGAGTCTCTATCTCCCTAATCGCGCGGTCCAGCTCGGCCTCTAAGAGGGCGTCATTTTCTAATCGAGAAGTAACGCTCTCGTCCGCCTGTCGCAGGTGCTCGGAGACGAGCTCGTAAGCCCTCTTGTAGTTAGGGGGGGATGAGGTGAGCATTTCACGGAGGGCATCTCTAACACCTTGGTCAACTACAGAATCCTTGTGATCTACCATCCCCCAATCCAAATTAACGGCGTTCGTGCACTGCTCCATATATGATCCCTCCCCTCGAAGGAGATGCATACCAGCCGCGCTCTCTTCGCCCGGATAATTGCGGGCGACATGTTCCCTGATCTGCGTGTCAGTGGGTAATGTTCCAGACTCACCGGCCCCAAGTGGTCGGATATTGATCTGGCCGTGAATCAACTCTGGCTGGTATCCGTTCTTCAGAAGGTACTCAAACCGCGACTTGTGGGCGATAAATTCGTCTCCACCCCTTCGGTGAGATAATTCGTGAACGATGTCCGAGGCGTGAACCACGCGCTCCATCCTACTCATGGAGAGAGTGTCAATCTTTAGAACATTGATCTCTCCCGTATGCGGATTCTCGTATGCTCTCACCAGTTTTGATTCGGCTGTGATTTGCGCGACCTCTTCAGGTGTGGGCGGGCGATCGTTTCTGGTGGTTAGTTGATTGATCGAGTCAGATACGAAGCGTTCTCGTAAACTCTCGGGATTGGCCAGATAGTTGACCTTCGTTTTTGCTGGCTGGGAGGACGCCTCTGCTGCTCTAGCGGCCCTCGTTGGCAGCGAGGAGAGGGCATTGCCCACAAATACCGATTGCAGACTCTGCGCAAGGCCTTGTTCAAATGAGATACTGCCGTCGGTTACCAGTGTCGCTCCAAGGCCGAGCGTTAGGTCTGCCCCGGTATCAATCACGACACTTGATACCTTCGCTAGGCTCGTCTTAGCCGTGTCCCTCACGGCGCCTGTGTTCGCGCCAATCGCGCCTCCCGTGAGGCCCACGCCAATGTTGACCACACCTCTTTTCGCCAAATCATCTAACCCAAGACCCAACTCGCTCAATCGCGCGTCGAGAGCCGCTTGACGGGCCTCGGCTGATAGTCCTTGAGCCGCTGGAGACCCGTTGAACTCAGCTATCGCCTCGTTTCTGCGGTAAAGCGTCTGCGCTGCGTCGATGGCGGTTGTCGTGGTGCCCGACGAGCCTCCGCCGACTGCTCCAGTGAGAGGTCGCGCGACCGTAGTGGAGAGTTTGCTCGCGAGTGATGAGGATTGGAACACGCGCCCCGCGCCCAGACCAGTCGCGGCGCCGCCAGCGCTCTGGATCGATGTAAGGGCATCATTAGAAAAGCGCCTCTTGAA
>JALRCK010000032.1 GCA_023262305.1 Deltaproteobacteria bacterium | reverse complement strand
GGTGAGAAACGGCTCGGTGAGGTCGCGCATCTCGCGCTTGGCTGCCACATCCGCCAACTTGCTCGCATCAAGAATGAGGCTCGCCGGAATTCGATTACCTTTGGTCGCCCACGACCACATCAACTCTTGGCGTTGAGTGAGGTAAGAGGCCAGAATCTGCACTCGGAAGAGCTTTTTATCGGGGCCCAACCGAATTCCACCGTGCTCTACATCCAACAGCTTCTCAGCAGAGTCTAGATCTATGCCGTTACGCTCCTGCCAGAGTTCAGTGCGCAAGCACCCACGAAGAAATGATGTACGAGCTAACTCCAGTACCTTCTCACTCAATGGCATAGACAACTCCATAACGATACAACAGTGATGAACAAGGCTGAGGCAAACGGAATCAACAGAGGGGCTGCAGTGGTGGTGCAATGAAAAATGGGATGAGAAATGGATCGGGCAGGTTGAAGAAGTGAAGATGAAGCGGAAAAGCCCGCCGATACAACCTGCGTGCGTTCGATCATAGAACCCTAAAAACCTCTTGAGGGACCTTACATGCCCCCGTCCTGCTCCCCTGATCGGGGAGAGGCAACAGAACGCTTCAAACAAAAGTGGTGTGATCACCTCGCATCTCACAAAGCTTTGATGTTAGTGACGTTTTACTCTGCAGAAGCTCAAACTCGTGCGCACTACAGAGAAATCGCAGCCAAAGCGTGCGCTGCACAACTGCACGCGACAACTCTGCGTTATTGCTGTGGCTATGCGAACTATGGGAATACCTCGTACGCCATTCCAGGACGGCTACGAGAGAGCATCATCTTCGGTCGAACTGGAGATGGAAAATGCGGCTTTTCAGCCACGCGCGATGCGACCGCCTGCGAGCACCTCTTCGTTGTTGAGGTCGTAGACGACTGCTGCTTGTCCAGGCGAGATAGCCGCCCACTCGTCGTGCCAGGTGAACGAGCACCGGTCTCTATCAAGCACCTTCATGCGCGCCCGAACGCCGCGGTGTCGCGATCTCACTTGAACGATAACATCGACCTCAAAACCGGTCTCGCCCGCGTCTATCCGTTTGATGAGCTGCGGATTAACCCAGTGCATCTCTTTAACCGGGAACCCCTCACGCTTGAGGTCCTCGCGGGAGCCAAGGATGACACGATGTGTGGCGGGGTCGAGATCCACAACGTAGAGCGGCTCAGAGAGCCCGCCAATGTTCAGCCCCTTGCGCTGTCCGACGGTGAAGCGGTGAATACCATCATGCTCGCCAACCTTGGTGCCATCTCTCAACACAAAATCTCCAGAGCGTTGGCGTCCTCCGATCTTGGCGACGAAGTCCTGCACACTTCCCGCAACAAAGCAGATGTCTTGGCTCTCAGGCTTATTCGCGGTTACGAGGCCAACCTCTCGGGCGATCTCACGGATCTCTGGCTTAGTGTACCCGCCGATCGGAAAGAGCGTTTTCCCAAGCTCATCCTGCCGACAGGTGTAGAGGAAGTAGCTCTGGTCCTTGTCTCCATCCACACCACGCAAGAGGTGGAAGCCGTGTTCAGACTCCCTGATCCGTGCATAGTGCCCCGTGGCGACATGCGAGCATCCAAAGCTCAACGCGCGCTCACGCAGCTCACGAAACTTCACCCGACTGTTGCAATCGATGCATGGATTCGGAGTCATCCCCAACTGGTAGGTCTCAACGAAGCGGTTGATGACCTCCTTCTCAAAGTACGCCTCGAAATCGACGACGTAGTATGGCATGTCGAGCTTAGCAGCAACCCTGCGCGCATCGTTGAAATCGGCTGGAGAGCAGCAGGTCGCCTTACTGTTGTCGGAGCAGCTCTTTTTATAGTCCCACACCTGCATCGAGACCCCAACGAGCTGTGCCCCCGTTTGGGCGAGAAGATACGCCGCAACCGAAGAGTCTACACCTCCCGACATGGCGACGACGATCGAGTTTTGGCTGAGAGCCCCAGGAGCGACGCTGTGTGCCGAATTACTGCTCATATTCCTCCGACCCTCTGAACAACACCACGCATACGGTGGACACACCGTACCAGGGCACTCACAACGTTCACCACCTCGTCGACCGGCATGTCACCTCTAAAACTCACCCGAATCGTCGAACGGGTGCGCTCGTCATCTTGCCCCATGGCTTGAAGCACATGAGAGGGCTCCGGCTTGCCCGATGTGCAGGCAGCACCTGAGGAGATCAGAACTCGCTCAAGATCCATCGCAACGATAAGATCATCGGCCCGTACGCCGGGGATATAGACACTTGAGGTATTCGGGAGTCGCTCACATGCAACGCCATTGATCTCGACATCTGAAATTTCGCGCAGAAGGTGCGCCTCAAAGGAATCACGCGCCCTTCGCATCGTCTCGATACGGCTTGGAAGATCAGATGCAACTAGATCTGCAACCGCGCCAAAGACTGAGATGCCGAGTACATTTTCAGTTCCACCACGAAGCTTACTCTCCTGAGCCCCACCGCGGAGGAGTGGCTCAATATGAACCCCTTCTCGAATGACGAGGGCGCCGGTTCCGGACAACGCTCCAATCTTGTGGGCTGAGATAGTGAGGAGATCCACTCCGAGGTCACGCATCGAAAGCACACCCTTCCCCAAAAGCTGTGCAGCATCGGAGTGAATTAATGCGGTCGGTGATATCTCACGAACGACGCGCACGATCTCTGAGATAGGATTGAGAACACCGGTCTCGTTGTTCGCCGCCATAATTGTGACAAGCGCCGTATCAGGGGTAATCGCTCGTGCCAGAGCGTCTGGGGTAATCCGACCGAACGGATCTGGATGTACTAACGTAACGGAGCGTCCCCGTTCAGCGAGGTTTTTGAGAGGTTGAAGTATGCACGGATGCTCCGTGGAGGCCGATACGATCGGCCCGGGACGGTCAGCTACGGCGTTTATAGCGGTGTTGTTCGCCTCGGTAGCTCCAGAGGTGAAGATGATGGTGTCCCTCTCCCCTGCCCCTACGAGCCGTCGCACCGAGGCACGAGATTCCTCTAGAGCAGCGCGTGCCCGCTGGCCCCCGCGGTGGAGGGAGCTCGGATTCCCTACAGACGCCAGGCACGATGAGATAACCCCGCGAATTCGCTCATCAGGCGCATAGGTAGCGTTGGCGTCACAATCGATAATCACGGCTAAAAAGGCCCAATTTATCAAGGGTTTTTAGGATCTGCCGACCCCTAAAGACAGGGTAAACTTACAATGGATGCTCGCATTACGCAAAGCATCGGAATTGTAGCCTCTGCATGGAATAGCGTATTCCCCGCCACCCAAGTTCGCGCGACGCAGGTTGCGCAACAAGCGGGGGTTCAGGCGAGAGATAATCAAGCCCGAGCCAGTCAGAGTGCTACGAAAGTAAGCAACGATAAGGAACGTTCTATAGACCAGGATGGTCGCGTTGAAGGAGCCTTCGCCGACCAAGAGATCAACGATGGATCTCACGACGGAAAAACCCCCGTTCAACGGCTGAACCGTACGGCTTAATCCGGTCGCTGACGCAACAAATTTGAGGGAGTGCCGATTCGTCACGACGTGTCGTGGCGGTACTCGGGACTAACGTTGATAATTTTTTTGGCGCTCTTGGTAGCGCACTCCACTCGTGTATTCAAGCGCCCCGAGATCGTTTCCCCATCCTGGCTCACACTCCCCTCACACGACGATCCCGAGAGTCGCCTCGCTATGGGTGAGAAGCTCCCCCTTGAGTGCGCCGACGTCTCATCCCTTGAATTGATCAAGGGGATCTCAGACACGCTTGCATTTGAGATCCTCGACAAGCGCTACGATATTATGAGAGCGGCGTTCAAAGGCTCTCATATTGAGGCCATTCAGAGAGCACACGGAATCGGAGAGAAAACAGCGAGGAAGCTGCTCATGTACATCGACCTCACCGCGCCGTGCTCGGTCTCCCAGCGGTATGAGGTGTGGGAGCCTCGCACTCTAACTCAGAAGGTTCGGCATGATTGAGGGGCTTTCTTGGGACCAGCTCAATATATTAGCTCGCGGCAGATACAATCCGTCCCCAGAAATGCGGGGGGAAACCACGACTCGTAACGACACCGCTTACTCCCCATACACGATCACCTCATCTCTCCTCCACAAACCGAAGAGGACCGATTGTCGGCGGGAGTCGCACGCGTAGACCGTCTTCATGCCGTGCTCGCGGGCGATATCACCTATCGCGCGAGAATCCCACTCAGCACCGATATCAACGCGTGTCGTCGGGATCTGAAGGCGCTTGGAACTTCCACGACTAGCAACATCCCCGAGAATAGTTCCGCGAGCATCTTTGCACAGAGGTTGCGTAGTGTCCGTGTACAGGATACCGCGAGAGATAACACCACAACCTGATATCACCACAGCAAGGGTCGCTGCGATACAAAGCCGTACCATCGCGGGCCTGCTAATCGCCATACACGATCGTGTCACGCCTGATATAGGCTCCAAAGAGGTAGCTCTCTACCCCCATGTCCATGTGATTGATCGTTGTGAGCCCGCCATTTTCGGCAGCCTGCTTGACACCAGCATCACCCCACGCAACGAGCCACAAGATAGAGTAATTGGACGCAGTCCCAACCTTACTTCCAAGCTCGGTCTTCCAGAGGTCTTCATCGAGTGGCACCCGAATATTCGAGTACACACACCCTGTTAGGAAACTTGCGAGTACCGCACACACCCAAAGCTTTTTCATATCGGACCTATAAGTCAGCAAGACGCTTGGTGTGGAGTTTCCACTCAATATCAGAGGGCTGCAAGCGCCGAATAAACGATTGCGATTCAGGGGGTTACAGAGACTCCCGCCTTTTTCTCACAGAAACTCATACCGTAAGCGATTTGTGCCGATACAAGGGACGAAGAGGGAACTATGACTCACGAAGCTGAGAAAAGGGAGCGATCCGTTGAGGCGGAATTCCTAAACAGGCTCCTTGAAACGAACGGCTCAATGGCCCGCACCGTGATCGAGGTGTTTGAGAACGCGTCGGAACTTATCGATAAGATCGACGCTCTCCTCGTCCGTCACGCTCTTAAAAGCGGTTTTGATCGTGAGAGCGTCTTCGAGTCATTCGGCGACAAAAACTTCGCCGACGGATTCACCGACATCCTTGAGCAAGCCGAGAAGCTCTCTGCGTTGTACTTCCTCGCCAATCCCGGCAACCAGAACCCCCAGAAATACTCGGCGGTTGTCGCCGCAGTTCAGGAGTTCATCTCGCTCATGCGGCAAGCTCAAGATGAGGGCAATATCCCTGCCACCCTCTCAGCGAAAGATGCCTTCAAACTTATCGCGCAAAACATCACCGCGCTCGCGTTGCAGGATAAGGGGTGCGAGGTAACTACTATCATCGAGCTCGATGCTCACCACCTCGCGGAGCACGATATCCGAGGGTGTATGCAGCTGGCCGAAACGCTCTCAGAACACGGGTGCTCGCTCTCGGCCATGGAGAAGCTCCTCCTCCACCAGAGCATGGTGTACCACTCTGTTGGCTATATGGTGCCCCCTGTGCTTGACGCCATAGCTGAGAAGGGGATGAACGGAAAACAGCTCGGCATCCCGATGCTCGCCGCACACTATATCCGAAGCCAGTATGAGGACCCGACCTCGGCATGGAAGAGCATCTTCTCCGAGAAGGCCTTCGACCTCGTACACCGCGCGATCCTCTTCCAGGACAAGGGGTCTCTCGGCACACCCGATATGGCTCTCCAAGTAACACCTCAACCAACCGAGAACGTTCGCTCTCACAATCTTGAGGCGATAATCCGGATCGCCCATCGTGCGCCAGAGGGGGCTGAGCAGATGCATCCAGTTGCCGCAGCAACCAACTCGGCGCGTAGATAAGCATTCAGCTGACGCCTCCCAGGAGTCACCCTTTCCCCTTTTCATGCACCCAGCACCGGTCTATCTTCTCACAATCGGAGGATTCGCCATATGTCAACGCAACAACCACTGCAATCGTTCAAGGTCCCAACAGACGATGGAAGGGAGATCCACGAGTACTTTGGTCACGCGAGCACTCTGGCGGGTGATTTCAGCGTCGCCCACATGAAGGCTCCCGCTGGCTGGAGTGAGCCGATGCAACGACCAACTTTCGACGAGTACCTTGTGGTGCTTCGCGGTAAGCTCTGTGTCGAGATAAATGACTCAAAATTTACCGTTGCTGAGGGGCAATCAGTGGTCGCCCCAAAAGAGATGCGTGTGCGATTCACGAATCCATTCGATACCGAATGTGAGTACATAGCTCTCTGTATGCCGGCTTTTCACCCAGACCGAGTGCGCCGAGAGTCATAGGAATCCAAGGATAATTAACAGAGGCTCCATGGAACCTTGCCGATCTCAGGCGAGATTTAGGTAGATTGCAAAAGCGCCTTAAACTGCTATTTGCCTCAAGAGACAACCATAACGAACTCCAACGATGCTATGTTAGCTCGTTGGCAACCGCTAGAATCCGACCATGGAACAAAGAATGTCTTCCGACCATTTGTGGAACGCTCTCACCGAGGGTGGTGAAGCATCGACCCAAGCGATTGCGAATTTTACCACCCTGAGCGAGCGTCAACGGGATGCTGCTTTTGAGCAACTCATGCGACGAGCTGAAGGTTGTGTGGCAACGCTCATTGCGGAGGAGCGAACAGGGGATCGTCAAAAGTTCCGAGAGTCGAAAGCACGATTAATTCGGGTACTCGATGCGATCCCTTCTCTTGCCGTCACAGAGACCTTGCGGGAGGTTGCCCACAAGAGAGTTGCTGATATCGACAAACAAACTGAGCCCCTCACAAACATAGATATCGCCATGAAGTGTGACGAGCTCGCAAAACAGCTCAAGCCTGCAACTCTGCGCACTATTGCAGGAACAACGGTCATCGAATGCGAAAGCATGGAGGACCTAAAACAACAACTGACGAAGTTGCTTCCACCGGAGATTATCGACCATGTAATCTCCCAAATCGATGAATCCGGCGGTGATATCATTCTGGGAAGCCTCACAATTCAAAACAAGAAAAATAAGCCACCGCCCCCCAATAATTAGATGCGACACGAAGTTGGGTCCCCTCTCACCACCCCCTCTCTCACGAGCGCCCAAGCCGGTGCGCTCGACCGTCAGCTATCGGACCTCCGCATCATCTGGAGCGTTATAGACACGTACTACCCAAATCTTCTCCCTGATGAAGCGAAGGCGACCACAGGTCGCCTCACCTTTCATCTTGCCCAACTCCGAGCTGCGTTTCCCAACCTTAACGACCTGCGCGATAAACATGTTGCCGACATCGCGTGCGGATCTCGCTGCTATGAAGACAACACGAAGAGACAGTACGAGCCCTGGATGAGCAGACTCCTGCTCCACCTTGGGGCGACTCCGGTTGGAGTTGATCTCGCAGCTCAACAAGGGGAGACCTTTGATTGGCGTCAAGCGGATCTCACCATCCCAGACGCACTCGATATCCTCAAGAGCAACTCGTTTGACGCCGTCTACATCTGCGCGTTTCCCACTCGAAAAGCCATCCGGCACCTGGACAGCAAGGGGCTGAGATGGCCTGACATGCGAGACAACATCCTCTCCCATGTGAGGCGAGCCCTTAAAACTGATGGGGTCATCATTCGGTCATTCACGCAAGCAGATGAGGAGCTGGTGAGACTGGCATTGACGCCGGAGCCTCCTCAAAACCCTGCTCAGCAAAAGCCGGTCCAAAAGCCACCCAACTACCCGCCGAGATACTATTTCGACGATGATGAGTACCTCTTATAAAGAGAGCCCGATAAACCAGCATCTCTAAAGAGACACCAACTATCTCACCCTTTATCTTTCCCCGTTTTCTGTCTACAACTACGGGCGTCATGAGAGTCCTGGTTATCGGAACGACTGTTGATAAGCCTGAAGCCCATATCTTTTGTGGGCTCTTGCGACGTGGTGTGCACATCCATTTCCTGGGGACCCCGCTTCCTGAACACGAGGCGCTTCTGAGGGAAAACGGGGCTTCGATCACCCATCACAACTTTGCCCATCGCTTCGACCTCAAAGGGATCGCGCGGATCCGGTCTATCGTCCGGGAAGACTCGATCGACCTTGTCTACGCCCTCTCCAACCGTGGGCTATCGTGCACGGTGTTAGGTCTTGTGGGCTCAAACATCCCGGTGGCGACGTACCGTGGTACCGTTGGACACCTCAGTTGGCTCGATCCTTCATCGTGGCTCACATTCCTTAACCCTAAGGTCAAAAAGATCCTGTGTGTTTCGGAAGCGGTTGCTCAATACTTGCGAGATATCAAGGTACGAGAGGAAAAGATCATAACGATCTACAAAGGCCATGACATCGCATGGTACATCAGCACACCCCCTCCCCGAGCCTCTATCGGACTCCCTGATGACGCCTTTGTCGTCGGATGTACAGCGATGATGAGGCCCGTGAAGGGCGTGGACGTTCTGATTGAGAGCGTGGCGTCGCTTCTTAACGAGCTCCCCAACCTGCACCTCCTACTCGTCGGCGGCATTAAAGACCCTGAGATCGAACGACTCGTTGAATCTTTCCCTGACAAGTCGCGGCTTCACCTTACCGGGTATCGAAACGATGCGACGCAGCTCGCTACGCTCTGCGATGCAACTGTCATGGCTTCTAAGACCCGAGAGGGTTTTCCTAAGTCAGTGATCGAAGCGATGGCCCAAGGTGTTCCGGCTATCGTCACTCAGGTGGGTGGTATGCCCGAGCTTGTGGGGCATGGAGAAGCGGGGATCGTGGTTCCCCCATCCAACAGCGCCGCCCTCGCTGGGGCTATTCGCACCCTCTATCACGATCGCTCGCGAGCACGCGAGCTTGGCACTCTCGGACAGAAAAGGATTCAAGAGGTTTTCAACGTGAACACCACAATCGAGAAGATGTACCTGGTTTTTGATCGCCTTGTAAAAAAGGCAGCGTAAGCCGGAGGACGAGAGACGCCCCCGCTCCTCTCGCCTACCTCTCCTCTCCGGTCGTCACGTTAAATTCAGTAAACTCGTCGTGCAACACGCGAACGGCGACCTCGCAATACTTACGAGGCACTAGGACCGACATCTTAATCTCTGAGGTATTAATCATCGTTACACCGATCCTCTCTCTGGCGAGCGCCTCAAACACACGCGCGGCAACACCGGTGTGGTATTTCATGCCGATGCCGACAACTGAGACCTTCGCAATATCGCGATCGATCTTTACTCCGAGAGCACCAACCTCCTCGACGATCGCCTGAAAGGTTTCAAGCGCTACCAAACTGCTCTCATCAGGCACGGTCACGCTCACATTGACCGCCCCTGACTCAACACTCTCTTGGGAAATCATGTCGATAAAGATCCCTTTGTCGCTCAGCTCAGAGAAGAGACGAGACATCTTGCCGATATCAGCGGACATACCCTCTACTACGATGCGGGCTTCATCTGTTCGGTAGGTCACACCGGTTACCACTGGCTTTTCCATAAGCTCATCCTCTGAAACTATCCACGTTCCATTTACCCCTGGATTACATGGGCCTTCGAACGTTGACAAAACAACTAACGGGACTTGATATCGCATCGCAAAATAGACCGATCGGGTATGGAGCACCTTGGCTCCCAAGCTCGCCATCTCAAGCATCTCTTCGTGACACACCCGCTCCAAGAGCCGCGCGCTCTTGCACGTTCGTGGATCGGTCGAGAACACCCCCGGAACATCAGTGTAGATGAAACAGGTTTGGGCCTTAACTGCTGCAGCGATTGCAACGGCCGTAATGTCGGATCCCCCGCGCCCGAGGGTTGTAATGTCCCCCTGCTCGTCGATCCCCTGAAATCCAGCAACCACCGGGACTATGCCCTGGTCTACCAACGAAACCAGCTGTCGCGCATCTATCGACTCGATCAAAGCGTTGGTATGATCAGATGTTGTTGAGATCTGAGCCTGCTGCGCCAGCAAACTTTTTGCGGGGATACCGCCTTCGATCAGGCGCATGGCGAGAAGCGCAATCGTGATCTGCTCTCCACTCGCAAGTAACACATCCATCTCGCGCGGGTTAGGGCGATCGACGCAGCTCTTGGCCAGGGCGACGAGCTTGTTGGTCTCTCCAGCCATGGCGGAGAGCACCACGATGACACCGACATTCGGATGCTTCTCTCGATGCTCACGAACGATCTCGGCGACGTGCTTTATCCGAGAGACCTCACCGACTGAGGTTCCTCCAAATTTCATCACGACAATCGGATTGCGTTCGCTGCTCATGGATTCCTTAGTATTCCATCAAGCAAGGAGATTACAAGCTCTTCATCTCTCCCTCTGACTTCTAGCACCCGGTCCTCATCTGCCTGCTCCTCGTCACGCCTCACAAGACTCAAATGGCATGAGAGCAACGGAATGATATCGGGACAACGCTCCGGCCACTCAATGATTCTCACAACCGAGGATGGCGTGCGCTCCTCAAGTTCCATCGGGAGCGTCGTGAGCCGGTAGAGATCCCAATGCTCGATTACTACACCACTGGGAAGTCGGTACTCATGCTGCAAGGTATAGGTCGGCGATGACACTGCGCGAGTATCCCCTCCCGCAGCGGCAACCAGGTAGCGGACAAAAGTCGTCTTGCCCGCGCCGAGATCTCCGCTCATTCCGATCATACTTCCACCGCGGAGAAGCGGAACTAGCGCGGCAGCTACTCGAGCGGTGTCCTGTTCGTGCGTTATAGTAAAGGTCCTCACCGCTCAAGCTCTCCCACAACTGAAGCCGCAGCCAACGCAACATCACTCGCTATAATGGGTCCGCGAGAAGCTTGAGAGGCTCGCTCACCTGCCACTGCGTGGATGTAAGCACCACAAACAGTCGCGTCAAAAACGTTCTCACATCGATGAAGCGCGGTCGCGAGGATACCCGAAAGTACATCCCCACTTCCGGCGGTGGCGAGGTAGGGAGTTCCGTGAGCGATGATTCCACCACGCTCGCCATCCCAGACCAGCGTTCCCGCTCCTTTGAGAAGGGAGGTTACACCGAGTAGTTCATGAAGCTTTTTGACTGAGGAGAAGCGATCTTTTTGAACGTCGTTGTTCGACACACCCAATAAGGTCGCCGCCTCTCCGGGGTGCGGGGTGATCACCCCATCGAGCCCCTTCAGGTTGATCTGATGCGTCGAGATGAGAGCCAAAGCATCGGCATCGATGACACACCGCTTCTTCATCGCTCGAAGCGAGTCTATACATCTTTGCACAAAACGTCCCGTCTCGGCGTCTCGTCCAAGCCCTGGTCCCACCACAACAGAATCGGCAGCTCCGATCGCCTCAACGAGGGGCGCGGCATCGTCCTCAGTATAGTGCGGCTGGGGGGAATCAAGGATAACGTTCATGCACTCTGGCGTGACCTCAACGCCGCTCCATGAGGGCTTGGTAACTCGAGAGACCAGTCCTGAGCCGGACCGCAACGCACCCAACACCGCGAGTGCGCTCGCGCCTGGCATCGCTGCCGATCCCGCTATCACAAGCACACGACCCTGCGTGCCTTTATGTGCGGCTGGAGAACGTCGCTTCATGGATGGCCGAGCAGATCCTTCAACAACACCGAACTCAATCCCCTCACGGCCGCTTATGCCGATCGGCACGACCCGTATCTCACCGCACGCATCGCGACCCGGGAACTGGACCATGCCACGCTTAAGTAGTTCTATCGAAACCGTGAAATCGGCCACGACGTGGGGCGAATACCGTGCCCCGGTATCCGCATCGACCCCAGTGGGAATATCAACCGAGAGAACGATCAGCTCCGGACGGCGTACCTTCTCGCGCATGGCTATCTCGATAAGTTCTCGAACACCGCCACGAGGCGCCTCTCGCTGCCCCGTTCCAAGGAGCGCATCTACAACCAGATGTGCCTCTGCAAGGCGCACGGCGAGATCGTTGTGTGTAATAGACCTTCCACAACATGCAGCGTGCGCCACTTCACCGCTACCTTCAAGCGCTACCGCATACGGAAAAGATGCGAGCTGCGCCCGACACTCCGTTGAGTAACGAGAGGCATCCGTGAGAACGGCAAGAACAGACATCCCATCATCGACGAGCCGTCGCGCTACAACGAGCCCATCTCCGCCATTATTTCCTGGACCGCACAAAACAACGACTTTTGATTCATTCCCTCTGCGCGGGAGCACCTCTCGAATCGCATCAACGACGACACCCCCTGCCCGCTCCATCAATTCAAGCGATGAAACCCCAGCAGAGATAGTTTGTTGATCGAGGGTTGCCATCTCCGCACTCGATGGAGCGCGCCACGACGATGGCGACTCCTCGACGAGCGTTAGGGAACCGAAGCTACCGAGAGAGAACGTTGTCACGCAGCCCCGATCTCTCGCTCTATGATCTCAGCAAGGTCACTCGCATGCCGCTTGCACGCCTCCTCATCCTCGCACTCAACCATGACACGTGCTTTGTTCTCAGTACCGGAGTATCGCACCAAGACCCGTCCGGATGAGCCCAGCTCTCTCTCTTTCTGCTCGATCGCTTTCACGAGAGGCTCGATCGTTGCGAGCTCGGGACGGGATGATACCTTGATGTTCACCAATTTTTGGGGGAATGCGACAAACGCTGCAGCGAGCTCTGAGAGGGGGCGCCCCTTGCGACACATCACCGCCATGACCTTGAGGGCTGTGAGGAGCCCATCTCCCGTAGTGGCGTGGTCGGCGAATATCGTGTGACCTGACTGCTCTCCTCCGAGCTGGATCC
>JALRCK010000329.1:1731-3637 GCA_023262305.1 Deltaproteobacteria bacterium | reverse complement strand
GTAGCGCTTTACTTTCAAGTAGGTGTTCCTTTTCTACCCATTTTGGGATGATGAGCGACGTAAGGAGGACCCGATCTCAGTGCCGCGCTTCCCAGGAAGGGGTGAAAATGCCCTCCAGCCCCGCACTCACCGAAGCCTGGCGCACCTCGGGAGGCGGGGCAAAACAACGCGGTCGCGTCGTTTAGCTTAGGTGTGACCTGACTCGGGCTCTATCACCTTCACGACTTGAGCCGCGCCACATACATGCCTCGCCCAAAGATGCCCTCAGGGTCATACGTCACGGCGAGTTCCGCCTTCTCGAAGAAGGAGAGCATCTCCTCGACCTTGTAGAGAGCAAGGAGGTGCTTCTCCTCGAAGTGAGAGACCCCCGAGGGGTCAGCGATGAGGTAGTGGAAGTTTAGAACCGACACTCGTCCCTCGTTCTCGGACACGTTCATGCGACAGATCTTTAGATTCGGCTCCTCAACCGTTACCATCCACGGCAGCCCGGCGGTCCACCGCTCTGGTTGGAACCACGGTTCAACCAGGATTACCCCACCAGGATTGAGGTGCCTCTTAAAGCACTCGAGAGCCTGTACGACATCCTCCTCCTTGAGCAGATATCCGATTGAACTAAAGAGACACTGAACGACGTCGTACCTCTTACCCATGTCGAACGATCGCATATCCGCGACCTTGAAGGTGCCGCTCGGTACCTTCTCCGCGGCTATATCCACGAACTCAGGCTGAAGATCGATCCCGTCGATAGAGTAGTGGGCCGAGAGTAGCTTGGCGTGTTCCGCTGTGCCGCAGGCGACATCGAGCACGGTTTTAGCGGAGGGAACCTCCAACGATATGAGCTCGCGGATCCGACGCGCCTCGTCGTTGTAGTCTTTGAATCCGTATATCTTGTCGTATAATTCGGCGGTTTTACTGTACATAGGACCTCCCACGTAGACCCTCAGCAGTGTAGCACGTTGCCATGTGACTTTGTGTGGTAAAAAAGCGGGAGCTCCGAGGACAATTCAGAATCGCCCCACTATCAAAGGCATGTCCTACTGAGGAAAAGGCTCGGGGATTCCTCCCCAGTCCGTCATTTTTTGCGAACGGGAGAGGGGGGATTCGTTCAAAGTGCGCCTTGATTCGCGCCACTCAGCATAGCCTCGTATTATCCCAGCTTACCTTGCCTCTCATAAAGGAGATGATATGCATACGCCTACACTCGATACGAAGACGCTCCTAGAGCGGCTCATCCTTCCCGTGGCACCCATTCGAAAGGTTCTCGATACCGATACCTTTAATGAAATTGACGAGCAATTTGCCCTGAGCTACGCGTTGCAACCGACTCTAGTGCATCCCAACTATGTAACCCCATGATACAAGGAACACTTACTTGTGAGTAAAGCGCTCCCCATATTCGGGGCCTCGTGCCACTTGAAGCGCATGTAGTGACTTATCACTTTTGTGCAAGGCTTATGATTTCAGTTCTCAGTCTGAAGTTTGAGGCGTACCCACCTACGCTCTAACGAGCTACGGCGGGCAAGTCGCTTGCTTGTACACCAGAGCTTGAGCGTAGGTGGAAGTCTTCCGGCTTTCGTTTCTCAAGTCCCCGTTTCTATTCGTCTCGTCCTTGAAATTCACCGCTGACCCCGGAGCTTCTCGTCTCTCGTTCGAGCAAGTACTCGATGCTATTATTTCACGGTCCTCGAAGGTGTCGTAACACAGCGATCAACGCTATGCTTCTTTAGTCGGCCCCTTTAGATATACTGGTGGAGCTTGTGAGTATTTTACCGTGTCAAAAATTGGGCTGTAAGCTGGACAGGGCCCGTGTATCTCCGACACAAGTAGGTTCCTTTGCCAGGACCCTACTCTGCTCGATCCGGAGCCACCACCCCATCCCAGGGTAGGCAACCATCGTCAGAGTGGA
>JALRCK010000329.1:0-1721 GCA_023262305.1 Deltaproteobacteria bacterium | reverse complement strand
GACATCACGTGAGAGTATCGCACCAACCCTCGGATAGCCGTCAATTAGGGAAAAGTACCCGCCATTTTTTGGGGTTATGCGATCGCTCTCTCAAAGAACGCAATCGGATGCGCACCCACAACCCTCTCTGCCACCTTCACATATCCGGCCGACTCGTAGACGCCACACAGCTTGGGTCGATCAGCGGCGCAATCAAGTCGCGTGTGTGAGATCCCCCTAGCCTGCGAGATGGCCGCCGCATACTCAAGCATTTCGAGAGCTATTCCTTTACCCTGATAGGCGGGTAGTACGGCGAGCTTGTGAACGAAGGTCGATTCACCTTTTTTCAGCTCAGGCCAGAGATCTGGGTCCCAGTCCGAGAGCACCATTGCAGCAACGGCAGTCTCGCCGACAAAACCGGTAATAATACACTCGTTCTCTTGTTGGCACAGTGATGCTGACGACAGGTCTACCCCGATCCAGAGCGGAGTACCTCTGCGTTGCAACTCAAGCGCAGCTGCCTTAATAACACCAGCACCATCATCGGGACTGTTGTCACAAAATCGCTCTATCATGGGACGAAACTCTCATACGCCGACTATGCACGATAATGGCAGGACCATCTCGCTTACGAAATATCAGGTCGTGAATTTTATCGGCGCGTCAACCGGAGGATTCAGAAATTAGATATGAATACTCCGCTCAAGAGGAGCACTTACTCACAAGGAAGTGTTCCTTTTCGATCCGCCAGATGTGCCTGAACGCTTTGGCGGCCTTTACACCACTCAGCTATTTCATGACTTTCATGCTTGTTTCTCAATGTATGAGTTTGCAGCCCGTCAATCCAAACAAGGTGGCGCTAGAGGCGCTGGAGGAGCACCAAACGCGGACAGATGATGCGAGGGAGGATTTACCAGGACATTGAGCAAATACAGCCAAAGTCAGCCAGGCAGTGTGTCTGATAGCGGGGTCGTTACTCTGATTATTGCTTAGAAAACCAATCGCTTTTTGCAGTTAGTTGACGTGCGGTAGTCGGCCTGCTCGATAGGTCTTTCTAGTGGTGAGGTCTGAGCCCGAATGGGGAGCTTCGAGCTCCAGGGTAGGGTTTCAACTGTCCGAGGGGAGCTGAAGATGTACTGCTAAGTGGACGCACATCGTCGTGAAGGGTGAGGGAGGCAACGACTACGCCATCTCGCAAGAGCATGACGTCATCGAACATCTGTACGTTCAGACTCTGTGCAAGGTTGCGGCCGCCACACTGGTAGGTTTAGCCATCCTCTCCGCGTCCCTCAATTCCCACCCCCTTCGTTTCAACGATGGCAGAGAGTGTTACGGGAGAGAGTTCTGATGATTGCAGGTCTCGTACGATCGCGTGCGCTATTGGATGGGAGGATGCGCGCTGCAGCGAGACGATAATCGATCGCGCAAGGGTTTTGTCGATTCCGTTATGGGTTCGAAAGTTGATGACTCGCAATTCGCCGATCGTAAGTGTGCCGGTTTTGTCGACGGCAACGTTTGGCGTTTGGCTAGGCGACCCTTTCCACGACAAAGAGAGCGAACAGTTCGTTGCGCGCTACATTGAGCGCGCTCCCCTATCCTTAGAGAAGCTCACAATCCAAGACGATATCGTTACCTATACCACCAAAGACGGCGCTGCTCATGAGTTTGACGCTCTGGAGTTTTTGGCGGCGCTATCGTGTCATGTACCGAAGACCTATGAATCAATCACCAGATACTACGGT
>JALRCK010000328.1 GCA_023262305.1 Deltaproteobacteria bacterium | reverse complement strand
AGGTTACGCATAATCACGCGTCGCTCATCATTGCTCAGCCGATCAGACTTCCAGAGCTCGATGTCTTTCCCCATCGGAACCTCTGTTGGCAGCCAGTTATTGGCGCACCCATTAAGGTAGTGCTCCCATGCCCACTTGTACTTGAGGGGCATAAGCTGGTTTACGTCTACCGTGCTGCAGTTGATAAGGCGCTTATCCGACACCTTAACACGCTTGGCGGTATCATCTCCGGCATCACCGTCGTTATTTGCCGAACCTGCTGCTCCGGCGGAGTCCATATCATCAAAAGTAAGCATATTCATTCTCCTTTCAGTATAACCCTCAAATCTTACTGACAGCTCTCACAGTCGCCATCAAGCCCACACACCTTTGGAACGTCTGACTTAGCTGCAGTCTCGGCTACTGCCTTTCGCTCTACAACAACCTCGCTCGACGCAGACTTATTCTTCATCCATCGTGGCTGAAGCCCTCGTCGATTGATGTCAGTAGTAGACTTCTCAATCTGCGTAGCTCCCAACGAACGGAGGTAGTAGGTGGTCTTGAGACCTCGAGTCCAGGCCTGCATGTACATGTCATTGAGCTTCTTACCACTCGGCTGTGCCATGTAGAGGTTGAGCGACTGCCCCATGTCGATCCATTTCTGTCGGCGGCTGCCACACTCAATCAACCACTCCGGCTCAATCTCGAACGCGGTGAGGTAGACTTTGCGAAGGCTCTCTGGAATCCTCTCAATCTCTTGAATAGACCCATCGAAATACTTCAAGTCATCAATCATCTCTTCGTCCCACAAGTTGAGCGCTTTGAGCTCATCAACAAGGAAGGTGTTGTGAACGATAAACTCTCCGGACAAGTTAGACTTGGCGTAGAGATGCTTGTAGTTCGGCTCAATAGACTGACTCACTCCGGTGATGTTGGAGATAGTTGCTGTTGGGGCGATCGCCATGGTGTTGCTGTTGCGCATCCCACTCTTCTTGACCGCATCTCTCACAACTTTCCAGTCCAACGTCATAGAACGGTCGACCTCTAAATTACCGCCTCGCTCGTCTTCGAGGATCTTAAGTGTGTCGATCGGGAGGAGTCCTCGATCCCACTTAGATCCTTTGTAGCTCGAGTAAGCTCCCCTCTCTTGCGCGAGCTCGGTTGAGGCGAGGATTGCGTAGTATGATATCGCTTCCATGCTTTCGTCTGCGAACTTCACAGCTTCCGGACTCGCATAACTGATACGCTGTGCATACAGCGCATCCTGGAATCCCATCAGCCCAAGACCAATCGGTCTGTGTTTAAGATTAGCAGCTTTGGCCTCCGCTGTCGGATAAAAGTTGATGTCGATGACGTTATCCAACATCCGGACAGCTGTTCGAACTGTCTTAGCAAGTTTTGTCCTATCAAGCCCATCCTTGCTGACAAACTTCACCATATTGATAGAACCGAGGTTGCATACTGCGGTCTCCTCTGGTGACGTGTTAAGCAAGATCTCTGTGCAAAGATTCGAGCTGTGCACAACACCAACGTGGTCCTGTGGTGAACGAAGGTTGGATGGATCCTTGAACGTAATCCAAGGATGACCCGTCTCAAACAACATGCTCAACATCTTTCTCCACAAGGTCACTGCCTCGATCTTCTTGTGAAGCTTAAGCTCTCCGCGCTCGGCCTTCTGCTCATACTCAACGTACCGCTCCTCGAACTTCTTGCCGTACAGGTCATGGAGGTCAGGTACATCGCTCGGGCTGAAGAGGGTCCAGCTTCCGTTCGCAGCAACTCGCTTCATGAACAGATCTGGAATCCAATTAGCCGTGTTCATGTCATGAGTGCGGCGCCGCTCATCGCCGGTATTCTTACGAAGCTCTAGGAAATCCTCGATATCCAAGTGCCAGCTCTCGATGTACGCGCACATCGCTCCTTTGCGCTTTCCACCCTGGTTGACCGCAACAGCTGTATCGTTGGCGACCTTAAGGAACGGAATAACACCCTGGCTACGTCCGTTGGTTCCCTTGATGCGGGAGCCCGTTGCACGAACGTTTGTCCAGTCGTTACCAAGCCCTCCAGCCCACTTCGAAAGCTGCGCATCATCAGCAATGCACTTGAAAATGTGCTGAAGATCGTCGGCAATCGTCGTGAGGTAACATGAGCTCAATTGCGGATGAAGCGTGCCAGCGTTAAAGAGCGTCGGTGTGCTTGAGGTGAAGAGACACTGAGAGAGCACATCGTAGAACTCAATAGCGCGCTCATTCTTCTGCGCACCCTCGTTCACGCTGAGTCCCATAGCCACACGCATCCAGAAGATCTGTGGGGTCTCAAGGCGAACATCCTCATGATGAATAAGATAGCGATCGTAGAGGGTTTGGAGTCCGAGGTATTGGAACTCAAGATCCCGCTCTAGCTTCATGGCCTGGCTGAGCTTGTCCAGGTCGAAATCAAGAAGCTTTGAATCCATCCTCTCAACGGCAACTGCCTTCTTCAGGCAATCTTTGAAGTACTGTTGGTGCGCTTTTTCAATCTTAGGGCTGTGAGCATCCACACCCATCGTTTCCCGATACACAACGTCGAGCAACAACCGTGCAGCAACGTACGAGTAAGCAGGATCCTTCTCAATCTTTGAGCGAGCCGCCATGATGTTGGCTTGATCAACCTCCTCAAGCTTGATCCCCTCGTAGAAATTCTTGACCGACTCCTGAAGAACCTCCTCGCTCGAAACGATAGACTCCAATCCTCGGCTGGCATGTGCAATACGCTTCCGCAGCTCACCCTCAGAGAGATTGACCTGCGTGCCGTCCTTGGCCACTGCCTTGAAGATGGTCCCCGGGGCGACCTCTACTGCTGGCTCTGCTGCCTCGGGGGCCTCTGCCTCTACGTCTCGTCGCGCGGCACGAGCAGCTCGGTAGATGATGAAGTCTTTGGCAACCTGATAGAAGCCTGACGCCATCATCTGACGCTCTACTTCATCCTGAATCAACTCGATCTCTATCTGTGTTCCAGAGGTCGAAAGCTCCACAACTCGGGCGACGACCTTATCTGTAAGGGTATTAACGTTGCCGATTACCTCTTCTGGAGTCTGCCCCTCAATTTTGAGTGAAGCGCGAAACGCTCGCTCAATCGCAGAGGCGATCTTCATCGGGTTAAACCGCACCAGGGACTTCCCGTCTCGACGAAGCACCTTGAGGTTACGAGGAGAGTCCTCTCTTACAGCCTTCTGTTCATTGCGGTAGATAATGTAGTTTCGACCAACATCGAAGTACCCACCCTTTACCAGCTTAACCTCTACGATGTCCTGAATACCCTCGACCGTGACACAGGCGCCCTTAGCTGCCTCCAGCGCCACCGCCTGCGCAACCTGCTCAGTCACGCTCTGAACTACTGTATGGAGCTCCTGCGGCAGTGGAGCGGACTCTGCGATGCCCTTGGTTGCCCTGAAAGCGAGCTCAACGGCCCGTGCAATGCGCTCTTTGCGAAAGGGGACCAGCGAACCGCTGCGCTTAACCACTGTTATGGAATTAAGGTCGACGGGACGCAGTGTCTCCGACTCAGCTGTTCCAACAGCTGCCAAGATGCCGTTAACACTCTTTTTTCCGCCTACCTCTGAGCCACCCGCTGATACTGTCATACGCCTCTCAATCCCTCGTACCTAAGCACTTTTATGCCGTTTTCAGACAACACA
>JALRCK010000327.1 GCA_023262305.1 Deltaproteobacteria bacterium | reverse complement strand
GTGTTGTCAGGGAGACAAAATAGCCTAATAAGGCTCGCCAGTTAGGCAGGCACCACGGGGTAAAATTGAGGAGGGGAGTATCGAGACGCCCCCCGAAGAGCGATTTTTACCCCACAGCGGGTGCTTCTTGAGGGTTAAAGGTCGCGTAATCCTTGTGAAAGGAGCCCAATACCTAGTAGAATATCGGTAGTAATACTCACAACATAAATGCGCGGGTACCGAAGCAGGGAGAGCGCCCTTTGAAAAGAGGAATAGAAAAGTATGTCTTCAACAGCAGGTTCATGTGGCAGCGGTAGCGGAAACAAGAACGTCCTTGGCGATTCTGGATTCACACCAACTGATGAGACCCCAATCCACCTCACCGCAGCGGCGGTTGAGGCTGTGGGCAAAGCTCTCAAGGAAGAGGGTGAGGCGGGGGATTTCCTTCGTATCTCTGTGGTAGGCGGGGGATGCTCTGGCTACCAATACGGTCTTGATTTCGACAAAGAGGAGCGCATGGGTGACCTCGCGCTCGATTTTAGCGGCGTTAAGGTCGTTGTAGATCCGGTAAGCGCCGGGTACCTTCGCGGGACCGTTGTTGATTACGTGTCAGGCCTTAACGGAACGGGGTTCCAGTTCAAGAACCCGAACGCTAAGCGTACCTGCGGATGCGGCAGCTCCTTTAGCTAAATCGACCGCATGTGGTAGGTCTTAAGCCAACCCCACCAGTGATGGTGGCCGTTGGCTTTTTTTCTTTCTGGGTAGTCGCCCCCGGGTGTTACATATTGATCGGAATTGTGTGTGTGATACTCAAAGGCGCACAGCGTATCGTTGCCAATGAAAAGGTGATGGCTCATATGACGAAAGGTACCTCTCTCATCGCGGTTTCTATTATGGCGTGTGTCGGGTGTTCCTCCACCGATGCTGTCCGACCTGGTTCCATCGCAAACCTCTCCCACGCGAGCGCCTTCGAAAAGCTTGAGGTTGAAGCGACCCCTGAAGATCAGGCTCGGTCTGAGGTATTAGCAGCTCCAACTGAGTTTCTTGTTCCGATTGAGCAGGATCGATTTGCCTGGGAGCGGGCTCGATTCTTCCTGGAGAATTATGGCTCGGGTAGTGGTGCCCCCAGTAACGCTGTCGTAAAGGTGGTTGGGGCCAGACGAGGACTCTCCAGCGCACCAGGTCCCTCTCCCTATACCTACGAGGTGTTCAAAGACTTTAGTGCGGCCGGGTATCAATATTCGGTTCGTTGCCTTTCAACCGAGGGAGACTCGGAGCTCACCGCCCTCAACGCTGGGAACTTCGCCCGGTTTATCAGGGACGGTAAGCTTGAGGTCTCGCTGATAGCTCGTTAGCTCAGCGCACCTACCGCTTTCGAGAGCGTGCCCTTCCTCTTGAAAGGCTCTCAGGTGGCTCACGGCGACAGGTGTGCAAAGATCCTTGGGTGCCCCACTATCCCCAAAGTGGTATGTGGATCCTGTGACTCAGCACAACACAGGGGGCTCATGGACCAGCAATTACATAATTATTCTCAGGGGTTTAACGCGCGACTTCGTCGCTATGCGGAGCTTGTTGTCCGCCACGGGCTGAATGTTCAGCCAGGTCAATTGGTCAACATCAGTGGAGAGGTGATTCACCGCTCCCTTGCGGGTCTGATCGTTCAAGAGGCGTACAAGCAGGGGGCAGGGTATGTCCATGTTGAGTTGATAGACCCACTCACCCTGCGCACGCGCATTTTACACAGTCATTCTGAATATCTTGGTACCACACCGGCATTTTTTTCCGCCAAGTTTCACGAGCTGGTTGAACAGGGCGCTGCGAATCTCAAAATACTAGGTCCTGAGTATCCAGACTACCTTTCAGACCTCAATCCCGCTCGAGTTAATGAGGTGAGGAAGGCGAACTACCTCGCTGCAAAACACTTTTACACCGAAGGGATCGAAAAATCTCAAGTGCATTGGAGTGTCATCGCAGCGGCGACGCCGGCATGGGCGGAGCGGATCTTTCCTGACCTGAGAGGGCGAGAGGCAGAGGAGATGTTGTGGGGAGAGATCTTCCGAATCTGTCGAGTGGAGGGGGACGACTTCCTCGACCGGTGGCGAGAACATGATGCTCGTCTGAAGCGACGAGCCGAATACCTGACCTCGCTCAGGATTAGGGAGCTTCGCTTCTCAGGACCAGGCACTGAGCTAACCGTTGGGCTCTCTCCTCGGGCTATCTTCAAGGGGGGATCGGACCGAACACCTGCAGGTCACGCCTTTGAGCCGAACCTTCCAACCGAGGAGTGTTTTACCACCCCAGACTGGAGAAGAACGGAGGGAATAGTTACGGCGACGCGACCGTTTTATGTCAATGGTAAGCTGATTAAAGATCTCATTTTAACCTTTAAAAACGGGCTTATTTCGGGGTTTTCATGCAGCGAAGGAGCTTCAACGCTAGAGGCTTACCTGCAGAGTGATGAAGGAGCAAAGAGGCTCGGTGAGGTGGCGCTCGTCGGGGTTGACTCGCCCGTGTATGAGAGTGGTTTGACCTTTCAGGAGATCCTCTACGATGAGAACGCGGCATGTCATATCGCGGTTGGATCCGCGTACAAGGGGTGCCTCCAAGGTGGGGCGTCTATGACCGAGGCAGAGTATGCAGATATCGGGTGCAACACGAGCTCAGTCCACACGGATATCATGATCTCTTCAGAGGAGGTGAGCGTTCAGGCGCTGGTCGAGAGTGGTGAGGAGATCGATCTCCTCGTGCGCGGCAGATGGGCGGGAGATCTCGCGCGATGAGTGCGAGCGCGATCGTGATCGTCGATGACGCGCGAGCTCTCTCCAGAAAAAAATTACTCTCTTGAAACCTTCTGGGGATCAGGTGTCATCAAAAAAGGGCTTGTCAAGAATTGCAAGCGGTGTCAACCTGACACGTAATGAGGTCTCGCTCGTTGCTCACTGACTCTCTTCGATGAAGAGAGTGATTGAGCAGCGAGGCACAGAATCCCGACAGGGTCCTCTGTGAGATAGCAGACAACCGTCGCCCGTTGGTAGTTGTAGGTATGGCGCGACGAAGTTAAAGGAAGGTTCGCGGGGGTTCGAAAGGGTCACCGCCTTGGTCGTTAAATGTTAAGCTTCTCTCGTTGTCTGTCGACAAAGAGTGAAGAAGCTAGGAACGTCGCTACCAAATGAAAATAGCGCTTCTTTCGAAAGATTAAGCGCGGTTTTTGAGGTGTGCGGCAAAGATTTCGGTCAAGTTAAGCTTCGTAAGGTTGAAGAGATTCTCTCGAAAACCGGTAAGCTTGGCTGGGTCGTTAAACCAACGTAGACGGTGAACGGAATTATCCGTTCGCTATCAAACAGGAGAAAAGAAAATGGCAGCTAAGAAGAAAGCAGCAAAGAAGACAGCTAAGAAGAAGACCACAAAGAAAGCAGCTAAGAAGAAGTAAGCTGACTCTTGTCTTTTTTGGAGCGGCCCTGGTTTTTCGAAACTAGGGCCGCTTCTTTTTTTGCCAAAGCATCAAATTGACACAAGGTTTTAAAAAAAAAGTTTGGTGTAGTAGGTGCGGTGGGACTCAGAAAATAGAGCTGCAGGGGATCGAGCAGGGGGCTGAGGGTGCAGAGCTCAGAATTGAGGGTGCAGAGCTAGGAGTTGAGGTTTCTCTTGAGGGTCTCAAGCCACCGACTGCTACTTCG
>JALRCK010000326.1 GCA_023262305.1 Deltaproteobacteria bacterium | reverse complement strand
GCAGCCGGTATTTTTCGCGCACCACAATATCTGGGCGTGCTCCTTCCACGTAGAGCTTGGAAATGACACGTCCCTCCACGAGCGTTTTCTCACGCTTTAGGATCTCTGTTTCCACAGGTATCTACGTCTAAAGACCCTCATATTCCGCCCGAAATACAAGCGATATGGGTCAATGAACCAATCTTTTTGGTTATTGGCCCCTAGCGTATCGTTTGACTTTAGAATTCAGAAACCGAGTCTCTTGGAAACATATACTATGACCATTTCGGAAAGCTTGCGGACAGCTATTCTCAACTCAAAGAAATCTCGCTACGCGATCGCTCGTGGGTCTCAGGTTGATCACGCAGTCCTTCGTAGATTCATGAACAGAGAGCGAGACATTAAACTTAAGACGGCAGAACACCTCGCCGAGTACCTGGACCTCGAGCTCGTAAAAAAGAGGCGACGCGGGAAAAAGTAACCCCCGGAAGCGTCTGACTTAGGAATATATCTTTAAATTCTCCCCGTCTGGCCGCGTCTTCCACCTTCGATGCAGCCAAAACCACCCCTCAGGAAAGTTTCGAATCATCTCGCAGTAGTGATCTGCCACACGCTGCGTGATGAGAACAACCTTCTCATCGCTTGAGAGCTTATCGTCCTGGTAGATATCTGTGTAATCGCACTCCAGTGCGTCGACGCTGTAACGATCCTCCCCAATGTAACGAATCGATGCGACATACAGTGGAGCACCAGTGCGCAAAGCCGCCAAACCAACCGCTCGAGTCGTTGCCGCTGGCACGCCAAACCAATTCACAAATACAGCGTGATTTCTGGTGACGTTCTGATCGAAGAGTATCGCAGCCGACATCCCTGATCCGATCGTGGCAACGACCTCCTTGAATGCTCCTCGCCTATCGATGATCTTGTTGCCACGAGCCTCTCTCAATCCGGTCCACCACGCGTCAAATCTTTGAGACTGAAATTTTCTGGCAACGGCTGCTAGCGGTAGGCCTCGCAAACCGATCGCGTGCCCAAGCAACTCAAAGCTTCCCAAATGCCCGGTTGCTATGAGGATACCTCGAGAGGGATCCTCTTTGAGCCGCGCTTGATACTGCTCAAGCACCTTTATTTCAACGTGTGATTCACCCCACTCAGGAGTCAGGGAGGGGAGCCGAACCGTGTCGGCGAGAAGTCGTCCAAGCTCTGTTGCGTTTTTGCGGGCGATATCTTTTCGCCACGCTGCGTCTTTTTCAGGAAAGGCGAGCTTGAGATTTTGTTCGATGGTCCGTCGAATCCGTGGAAAAAAAGCGAAGATAATCCTAAAGAGACCTCCAAAGAACGCTACACGGGCTGACTGCGGCAAGACCCCAAGCGTCGCTACGAGGAGGCGCACCAATCCGTAAGCTATGACCTCGCTGATCTCTTTAACCATAACTCCCTAGCGGTCTCGCACGAAACACCGGTTACAGCGCGGCGACCAAAACGTTTCTCTCGCATGCCAGTTGACGCAGGAGGGCTGTCAGTTTTAACCAGGATGATAGTATACCAACGCCTTGTGGTATACCTCCCAAACCCCCACTTTTTCGCCGAACACGGCCTCGTAAGTGATCTGCTACTAGGATGTGAGCGATCGGCTCAAGATACGCCGCAGAGTGCCCCGATCCAGCCCAAGTGAGCGCGCCGCCTGAATTTGACTGCCGTTACTTTGACGAACAGCGTCTTCGATAAGTCTACGCTTAAAGGTCTCAACCTGTGAGTGAAACGAAAGTTCTCCCCTGACATACCCCCGCGGCGTGAGTTCAGCGAGATCCTCCAGTGCAATGACTGAACGGTGGTGATAGTGCGCGTGGTAGGCTGCGTTTTCAACGGTTGCCTGAAGTTGCCTCACGTTGCCTGGCCATGATTCGCTCGCCAATCGACTGAGTGCTGCGGGCTCAAGCTCAAAAACCTGCACGAGCTCTCTTGTGCGCATCTCTCGCAGAAAAGCGCGACAGAGGAGTGGAACATCCTCCAATCGATCCCTTAAGGGGGGAATGTGAATAACGTTGTGAGCGAGTCGATGGTAGAGATCGCGACGAATTTTATTGCTCGAAAGCGCCTCATCGAGTGGGCGGTTGGTCGCAGCAATAATGCGGCACTGTATCTTTTTATAGCTATCAGACCCGATTGCTCGAACTCGCTGTTCTTGAATGAGATCAAGCAACCTAACCTGAACCTCGGCTGGCATTTCATCGAGCTCATCCACAAAGAGCGTTCCCTGGTCAGCCTCTAGGGCAAGTCCCGCCCGCGTCTCAGTTGCTCCAGTAAACGCCCCTTTGAGGTGCCCAAAGAGCTCACTCTGAGCCAGGTCACCGCCACCATAGTTAGGCTGGTAGTGTACGAATTTGTTCTCGCGCCGACTCGAGCACTCGTGAATCAGTCGAGCACAGAGACCCTTTCCCGTGCCGGTCTCGCCAAGAATAAGAACTGGCTGAGGAGTTGTGGCGATGAATGAGATGCGGTCCCGCAGTGCGGTTATAGCAGAACTCTCTCCAATCAACCCGTAGGTGGGCGCGCTGACTCGATCGCGGGAGAGCCTCTCATATTCCCTTCGCAGCTCGGCCTGGGTGGCAGCATCGCGTATGACAGCGGCGAGGTGCTCAGGCTCCACCGGCTTCTCAATGAAGCTGGCGGCCCCAAGTGTTAGCGCCCGTACACCGTGGTCCAAGGAGCCATGACCTGTCAGTACGATTATTCGAGATGAGGGATCTAACGCCCTACACTGAGCGAGCAACTCGAAACCACTCTCCGCTCCTCGCTTCTCATCGAGGCAGAGATCTAACACGACCACCCGGGGCAGATGGCGCACCACTAACTCCTCCGCGCCGTGGGCCGTTGTAGAGCCACTGAGCCGGAGGGGCATAATTCGAGGAGAGATAGCCCGAACCAGGCTTTGAAGTAGTTCACCATCATCATCTACGAGGAGGACGTCGAACATCGATTTCTCCTAAGCGCACCGCAACTCCCGTTGCTCTGCAGAAGCGATCGGAAGGTGCATGGTACAACGCAGTCCATCCTTGGAATCTATCGCTGTCGTCCATCCATGCGCCCGCATAATAAGATCCGCCACCACCGCATCAACGACTGATCGCTCCCCAAGCTCCTGAGAAGCAAAGCTACTCCACGAACCGTAACTGCCACCCAACCCCTGGTGATGCGGAAGATAGAGCGAGAGCACGATCCCCCCCTCCAACGACTGAGCCGTCCAGGCGGTATCACCAATCGGGAGCATTTGCCGGATACCCGAAGCCAGTCGCTCGACTTTAACGGCATCGATAGCCACCACATCGGTCGAGGAGCCGTTCAGAATCGCCCCAAAGGTCCTGGCCGCCGCATCTGCTCCCACCAGCGAGAGCGAGAGCTCACTCTGCAAGCCGGCGATCTTTGAGATTATCGAGGCGATCTGCGAACAACGATTCCGCACCCGCCCCAGCTCTTCGCAGGGCATTTTTGTTGCAAGATACGAGACCTCATTTGTAATGACGGAGAGATCTCCCCGAACAACGTGGCTAAACGCCCGAGAGAAGCGACTGAAGATTGAAAATTCACTCTCCGCGCGTGTCGTGTTCGAGGTCATGCTCGCTCCTCCCAAAAAGAGTTACGAGCGCCGGTTGTAGCACCTCCTCCACGAATCAGAATGGTCTTGTCGAGAATGCGGTCATATCGGGACAGATTACGACACGAAAATTGTGGGAAATACGATTTT
>JALRCK010000325.1 GCA_023262305.1 Deltaproteobacteria bacterium | reverse complement strand
GAGGGCGTCACGGTCCTCACCGCCAAGCTTCGAAATGGCGAGGAGTTCATTCCGTTTCGCCCAGTCAGAGAGCTCTCGTTCAGCCTCAGGCGGTATCACGACCCCAAGTCCACGGGCTCGACTTACTATCGGGTTAATAGCCGCTTTGAGAGACTCCAACCCATCCCGTTGGGTCAGAGTTGAGATGGCGAGTTGTAGGGTAGGGAGATCTATTCGTTCAGCGTGATAGAGGAGCATCGAAATATCGTGCGCTGACGCTCCCTTTCGGTTTGGAGAGGGAGTACGCTTTTTTCTACAAAATCCAAGGACGAATCCGGCAAGTTGATCAATAGGCTTGAGCAAGTTCTCGGGAACTTCGGACGCGCGCTCGACAGAGGAAATAATATCATCGAGGTGGCCGATATAGTCTCGCTGGAAAGCGCGAACTCCCTTCACATCCATCGCGAGTGTGCCGGACAGTGAATGATAAAATTCAGCCAGTCGAATTTTACGAAATCCGTCGTGAATTCGCTGGGAGAGGTGTGGGAGCTCCGAAGACTTGATCTCAGTCAACGCCTTGTTCTCCGTCTTTGGAGAGAAAAGGACCTTAAGGCAGTGGGTGACCATGGCATCAGCGAACGTAGGTTCTGGTTCCGCGGCGAGGTCCCTGGTCGCCTTAAGAAACGAGAGCGCTTTCTCGCGGAGCCCTTGGGGATCCCAACGAGAGTCGTGCGCTATCATCAATTCAAACGCGGCACGAAGAGGAGCAGGCACTCCCGATGTTGACGGAGCGCCAGGCGAAGTAGTCGCACGTTGTGTGGCCAGGGGGGATGGCATACTGCGGTAATACTAGCAGGTGCGGGCGGCTAGAAAAGAGGAGGGGAAGGTTTGTTCCGCAGTGGTCGTCTTTAGTCTTCAATAGATCGATCTGATCCGGAACGGATTCGCTTCCTGCCTAATCCTTATGCTTTAGGACCGCCCATCCGAGCACAGTCCAGCCCAGTATGAAACACACTCCTCCAATCGGAGTGATCGCTCCAAGCCACCGCGTGTCCGTCAGAACGAGTGCATAGAGGGAGCCGCAAAAAACAAATGTGCCAAATAGAAATATCTGTGCGACGCGCGAGGCTATTCGCTCAGCTACGAGGGTCGGAGGCGCAGCCAGGATGACAAGTACCGCGAGTCCGTGAATGAGGTGATAGAAGACCGCTTTCTCCCAGATATCAAGATCGGTGTCAGGGATAGAGCCACGAAGTGCGTGAGCGCCGAATGCTCCACATGCGACGCCGAGAGCCATGGAGAGAGCTGCGAGTGCGAAAAGTTTTTGCTTCATTAGTGAGTAGGTATAGCACTAGGAGCGTCGTGAAAAAAGATTTCTGTTGAGCGGCCTGTTTTTTGCGCATCTTGAATGATGACCTTCACTCCATGCACCAGTCGAGAGATGCGTTGCTCTTTAGCTTGGTGGGGCTACTGCCCACTATACAACTCCCGCGTTCCCAGCACTGGACTGTTGCCGAATATCTTGTCCTTCGGCATGTACTCAGGATTTGCTGTGATCGGTGTGCCCTCTGGAAGGGCTATATAGCCACGCCGAGATGCTGACTGCTCTTTCGTTGGGGTCGGCGTTGGTGTTGGCGTCGGCGTTGCGGTTGGTGTTGGAGTTGCTGGCACCGGTGTTACGTTTGGATCTTGAGTCGGCGCTGGCATCGGAGTTTGTCCGGGAGGAGCGCCGAGGAGCTGCTTGAGATCCTCGATCCCTTTCGCTGGATTTTCACCATTTTGTTTATCTGGATCGAACTTCACCTTGAGGGTAATGCGCCTGTTTCCAGGGGCGAAAGGGGTCTCTGGAAGCTTCGGTTCGCTTGAGGCTCTTCCTACCACGCTCTCGACGTTGGTGGCTGGATAACCTTGAGACTCCATCAAGCGGCGGGCGGAATTCGCTCTATCGGAGGAGAGTTCCCAGTTGGTATACCCGCCCGTTCGACTCGGGAACGGTTTGGCGTCAGTGTGTCCCACGATCTCTAAGGTGCTCGGTTTCTGTTTGATAATATCTGTTACTTGCTGGAACGCGGGCTCTGCCTCTTTGCGAATGCGAGCGCTTCCGCTGTCGAACATCGACGAGCGTTCGGTGTCCATGATCTCTATTGTAAGACCATCCTCTTCTTTTTTGAGCTCAATCTTACCGAGTGCTTTGGCTATCTCAGGATTCGCTGCTAAAAGCTTAGTAAACTCTGCCTCGGTTTTCTGATTAAGGGCGGCGATCTGTCGGAGCTTTATCTGCCTACGATTCTCCTCTGCTACCTTTTTGTCAGAGTTGAGTCCAGTCACGGTATCCGGTCCTTTATGGGGTTTGGGCTCAAGACGCCCCTCAAGGACATAGTGCTTGTCGCGGTCGATGTCGCTTTCTCCATACATCTTCTGGGCAGGATCTTGGGTGAGTTGTTGGTTGGGGCGCTTGTCGACAGGCTTCGGTGGAACGTAGGCGTCAGAGAGAATTCCCGCACCTCCAAGGAGAAGTGGCATGCCGGTGCCTTCATTAAAGAGAGAGGGTTTTCGAAAGTACGATGCGATGTTTTCACGCGTTACAACGGAAGCCGTGTTGATCAGCCACATACAAAGGAAGAAGCACATCATCGCCGTTACGAAGTCGGCGTAGGCGATCTTCCACGCTCCGCCGTGATGGCCCCCGTGGCCACCTTTCTTCTTTTTAATGACGATTACCGGCTTATCATTTGCCATGGAGGCTCGCCAGAACTAGCCACTACTTCTTCTTGGCTTCCTTAATAATCTCCTCTAACTGCTCTGCGGTCGGTCGATACACGCTCGGGATCGTCTTGCGGGCGAACTCAAGCGCTACTCCGGGAGGTGATCCTCCTGCGAACGATACGAGACCAGCTTGCACCGTTTTCAGAATATCTGTTTGCTCGCGCGCCACGTGCTCCATCTTCGTTCCGATCGGACCAACGAATCCGTACGAAAGGAAGATTCCGAGCATCGTTCCTACGAGAGCGCACGCTACGTGGTGACCGATCTCAGTAGGAGGACCGTCGAGGAATTGCATCGTGATGATGATTCCGAGTACCGCCGCCACGATACCCATCGCCGGGAACGCGTCCGCCATCGCTTTCACTGCGGTGGGGGCGAGTAATGCTTCGGCGTGGTGTGTTTCGATTTCGCTGTCGAGGAGGCGCTCAAGGTCAAAGGCGTTTACCACGCCGTCTACGAAGAGACGCAGCGCGCTACAAAAGGTCTCCATCAAATGATGGTTGTGAGCTACCTTGGGGTAGCGGTTAAAGCGAGCACTCTGGTGAGGGTTCGAGATATCACCCTCGATTCCAAGAACACCCTCGCGTCTCATTGTATCGAAGACACATCCCATGAGCCCAAGAAGATCTTTGTAGGTGGCGGCATCTATACCGCTGCCCTTGACGGCACCAGCAAGACCAGGACCGATCGCTTTAAGCACGTTTCCTGGGTTTGCGATGAGAAGGGTAAATCCGATACCTCCAGCGATTACCAAGAACTCATACGGCTGCAACAAGATTAGTACCGGTCCACCCGGACCCATGAAGCCGATGAGTACGCTGGCAAGTACCCCGATAATTCCAACTATGACGCCCATGACGAGTTATCCTCCATGACTATCCTCTGGAATGGTCGGATGCTACGGAGGGCAACTTGACTCAAATAGCTGAAACGACGTTTGTGGTAGGGGTGGTCTAGGTATGAGGCAGTTCGGACCCTTAG
>JALRCK010000324.1 GCA_023262305.1 Deltaproteobacteria bacterium | reverse complement strand
TCCCGGAGACCACCACTACCTCAGGGATGCCGCCTTCGACACCTGGCAATTCTTCAACCACCACCTGCGTGAGGAGTATAACTACCTCATGCCCGATAACCTTCAGATGGTGCCCCACGAGGTAGTAGCGGAGCGAACCTCTCCGACAAACCTATCTCTCTCCATTTTGAGCGTCTTCTCAGCGTACGATCTCGGGTTCCTGCCATTCCATCGCGCCGTTAACCGGTCCTCTCTAACACTCGACACGATGTCGCGCATGGAGAAGTATCGGGGACACCTCTTCAATTGGTACGCCATCCGGACCCTCGCGCCGTTGAGCCCTCGCTACATCTCAACCGTTGATAGCGGCAACCTGTTAGGACACCTCTACACGTTGCGAACGATCCTTGAGAGTGCCTCCGCTACCCCGTACGTCACGGAGCACCACAAAACATCCCTTCTGGCACGCATTGAAGGGGTGCTGAGAGACAGAGACGCTCTCCCTGCTGATGAGCTCTCCGTTCTTACTACTCTGAACGCCACACTTCGAGGCTGTCGTTCTGGCGATACCTTGGCATGGCTCTCTGTAGTACACGATCACTCAAGCCTACTCACGAAGATCGCTCAACTCCACTCCTCTGATAACAATGAACGCCACAAGGCGCTCGCCAAACTCGCCGCTGTATCAGAGGACCTCGTCCATATCTTTCCGCTCGTCGCCTGGATCCATCCGATTCAGAAGGTCAAGCGACACTGTGAGACGTCCTCATCAGCTCCCTCAGCGACTCTCTCGCAGATCGGTGTGCAAGCTACAAACATCGTGCAATCGGCTGGTCGAGTCTCCCTCACCCATGACTCCTTAATGAACCTCTTTGAACAGGTTGAAAGGCTCCTGGAAGCTGCGCGCACAGATGTACCTTCGGAGTTACTGCACGAAGTCCTAAACACGCTACAGGCGGCGCGGGACACTCTCCTTGAGTGCGACGCAACGATATCAAAAATGTCAGAACAGGTTTCAAGCCTGATTGATGGAATGGATTTCTCATTCCTCTATGACGAGTACCGCTCTCTCTTCACAATCGGATTTAATGCAGAGCATGCTCGCAAGGACCAGAGTTTCTACGACCTCCTCGCTTCTGAGGCTCGACTTTTGAGCTTCCTGGCCGTCGCTCGGGGTGAAGTGCCTCAGAAGCACTGGTTCTCATTAGGACGGTCGTTGGCCAATACGCCAGGTGGCAAGGCGCTCATATCGTGGAGCGGCACGATGTTTGAGTACCTAATGCCATTCTTGGTGATGAGGGATTTCCCAACAACGATCCTCGGCCGCACCGGCCGAGCTATTGTTGAAGCTCAGATTCAATACGCTCGTAGACAATCCGTTCCGTGGGGTATCTCCGAGTCTGCGTACAGCGGTGTTGATTTCGAGAAGACCTACCAATACAGGGCGTTTGGCGTTCCGGGGCTGGGCCTCAAGCGCGGACTCTCGGAAGACCTTGTTATCTCCCCCTACTCAACCTTCCTCGCCCTTCCCTACGCTCCCACGATAGAGAGCTGCATCTCGAACCTTCGGAAGATGGAACATGAGGGAGCTCGCGGAATCTATGGCTTCTACGAGTCAGTCGATTACACGCCGGGGCGATCCCTTCGCGCGGAAGGAAAGCACATCGTTCAGTCATTCTTCGCGCACCACCAGGGAATGTCGCTCGTGAGCGTGAATAACCTGATCAACAACGATGTGATGGTTGATCGCTTCCACGCTCAGCCCGTGGTCAAGTCCGCGGAGCTACTCCTGCATGAGAAGTTCCCTGACCGTGTCGCCGCAATAGTGCCGCATGAGCCGGAGCTCAAAACGATCATCACCGAAGAGGCTCCGAAGGAGGAAGCCGGTCTTGAGGTCATCACATCCCCACACACAACAGCTCCGCGAGTAAGAGTGCTCTCCAACGGCAGATACTCAGTCATGGTGGACTCCTCAGGTGGTGGATGCAGCTTCTTTAACAGGACCGCCATGCTCACGCGGTGGAGGGACGATCCGACTGCGACCGCGCATGGTTCGTTCGTGTACATCAAAGACCTCAAAGGTGGAAAGCTCTGGTCTGCCGCTTACCAACCAACAAAGGTTGATGCCGAGTCGTATGAGGCGATCTTTACCCCTGGAAGGGCTGAATTCAAACGATTCGACGACAAGATATTCGTTCACACTGAGATTACGGTAGCCCCTGAAGATGATGTAGAGCTTCGGCGCATTACTATCACAAACCTAGGAGACGCTGAGCGAGAGCTTGAAGTTACCAGCTACCTGGAGCCGGTACTCTTGAGCCGCGCAGGGGACTCAGCTCACCCGGCGTTCAGTAAGCTCTTCATCGGCGCAGAGATCATGAAAGACTCTGACGCCATCCTCTGCTCTCGACGGCCTCGGACTGAAACCGAAGAGGAGCTCTTCCTCTTTCATCGCGTCACCCTCAAGACGAGCTACGCTCCTATCCGGTTCGAAACATCGCGGGCTGATTTTATCGGTCGAAATGGCTCGATGCAGGAGCCTGCCCGATTCAGCGCACAAACCGCATCGACCAACGTCAGCTCAGCCAATATCGACCCGATCGCCTCTCTTGGGTGCAAGGTTCGTTTAGGTCGAGGCGCAAGTGAAACGATCATCTTCATAACCGGCGCCGCGAAGTCGCGCCGAGACGCTACCGCGCTTATCGACAGGTACCAGGAACTGATGCATGTGAGCCGCGCGTTTGAGCTCTCCTGGAGCCGCGCGCAGGTGGAGCTTCGAAGCCACGCCTACACAGCGACCCAAGCGGATCTCTTCCACCGTCTCGCCGGTTGCCTCTTCTACAGCGAAGAGAGCGTTCGTGGGTCAGCCGAGGCGATCCTTGCGAACCGCCTTCCTCAATCAGGGTTATGGCGATTTGGCATCTCAGGTGACCTGCCGATCGTTCTCTTAAAGATCAACGACTCACGCCAGATGCGAGTCGCTCAGGATCTCCTCCTTGCGCACCACTTCCTCCGTGAACGGTGCGTTGATATGGATCTGGTTATCCTCTACGAGGATCAGGGCAGCTACCTGCAACACTTGGCGGATGAACTGAAAGATATCGTTCGTGTCAGCCCCGCCGGACACCTCATCGATCGAGCAGGGGGAGTCTTCCTGCGCTCCACCACACAGATATCAGAGGCCGAGGTTTCGTTGCTTCAAACGGTCGCCCGAGTCGTGATTGACGCAGAGATGGGAGGGCTCGCCGAGGCGCTCAAGACCTCAGCGTTCGATCAGGTCTCGCCCCTCCCCGCCCCGATCCCTCGCAAACGAATTGCGGGTCCTGAGAGACGCCTACCTCCTTTGATGTATGACAACGGAATTGGCGGCTTCTCGCCAGAGAGCGGAAAAGTCAGCACGCCAACCCATTGGTCCTCGGATCTCGACGCGATGGAGCTGCTGAATGCGGGAGATTGGGAGGAGTACCTGCCCTCCTACCTCGCGCTGATCAACCGGGGTTTGATCGTGACCCCCCTGGGTGTCAGCGATAGCCACGGGCCCACCTCCGGCGGAATGGGGATGAACCTCACCTTCTTCCACACCAACGGCGCCACCACCCCGGAGGCGCTGGTGCAGGCCGTGCGCGAGCAGGGCACCGTCGTCAGCAAGGGGCCCTACATCGATGCCCGTATCGGCACTGATTTTGCCCCGGGCAAGCTGGTCAGTGGCCAGACCACCGTCTCGGTGAAGGTCTATGCCCCCACCTGGATCCCCGTG
>JALRCK010000323.1 GCA_023262305.1 Deltaproteobacteria bacterium | reverse complement strand
GGGCGCCCGAGTCCAGCGTCCTCTGTGGGCATCTACTGGAACAAAGAACCCGGTGTTCAAGTCGGTGATGTACGTTGAGGAGCTTGCTGGACGAGATACGGTGAACACCATGCCTCCGGCAACGGTGAAGGCTCTTCTCGCTGGCGCTGATATCTCTCCGAAGCTCCATGCGGGCGCGTCCGATGCTGTGAAGTTGATCACCCAAGTGAATGCTATGGGCATCCCAACTGACGCTCTGTACGTCGATCTCCAAAAAGCCGGAGTGAAGAGTTTCGCTGATTCGTATCGAGAGCTTTTGGACTCTATTGAGACAAAGCGGAAGAGTATCTAAGTATTTCGTAGGAAAGAAACGTGAACCAAACTACAACGACAGAGGCAGACGGGCGTATCGTGCGCCCCCCGGCGACGGTCCTGGTGATATTTGGAGCGAGCGGAGACCTTACATCTCGCAAACTCATCCCCGGATTGTGCAACCTCGCCGAGGATGACTACCTTCCTGAGAATTTTATCGTTATCGGCTCATCGCGGTCGAAGTTGAGTGACGATGATTTCAGGGCCAAGGTGTACGAGGGCGTGAAGAAGTACTCGCGGCGTCCGATCAGCCCTGCGGTGTGGGAGAAGTTTGCAAAGAACCTCTACTATCAGCCGTGCGATGGAGAGAAGGTGGGCGAGGTCGAAATGCTCAAGGGGCGAATGGAATCCCTAGCAGCGACTCAGCCGGGTGTGCGTTTCAATTACGTGTACTACCTGGCGATGGCTCCGCAGTTTTTTGGACCGATCGCCTCAAACCTGAAAGAGGTTGGACTGATCGAGCCGTACGTCAAGGGTGCGCGACAGACCTCAGTGGTTGTTGAGAAGCCGTTCGGACACGACCTTGAGTCAGCGAGAGAGCTGAACAAGGTTATTCGACAGAGCCTCGCAGAGGAGCAGATCTACCGAATCGATCACTATCTTGGGAAAGAGACGGTTCAAAACATCCTCGTCTTCCGTTTCGCCAACGGTATCTTTGAGCCGTTGTGGAATCGAAAGTACGTCGACCACATTCAGATCTCAGTGTGTGAGGATATCGGAATCGGAACGCGTGCAGCGTACTTCGACCAGAACGGAATCCTACGCGATATCGTGCAGAACCATGTGCTCCAGATGCTTGCTCTCTTGTGTATCGAGCCGCCGAACTCTCTCAGTGATGCTGACAGCATTCGAGATGAAAAGGCGAAGGTGCTCCGATCTATCAAGCGCATGACTCCGGAGGAGGTGCGCATGAACACTGTGCGGGCTCAGTACACCAAGGGTGTGGTTAATGGGGAGCAGGTTGTTGGATACCTCGATGAGAAGGGAGTATCGCCTGACTCAAAGACCGATTCTTACGTTGCTCTCAAGCTTGAGATAGACAACTGGCGGTGGAGCGGAGTTCCGATATACATCCGAGCCGGCAAGCGTCTTCCAAAGCGTATTACCGAAATCACGATCTTCTTCAACAAGGCTCCCGATTCCCTCTTCAAGGGGCGGCAGGTGGGAGAGTTGGAGCACAACGTGCTCTCTATTCAAGTTCAGCCGAAAGAGGGTATGGCCCTTCGCATCAGCTCGAAGCCCCCAGGGCCTCGCATGAGGGTTCGTCCTGTTGAGATGGATTTCACCTACGACAGCTCCTTCGGAGTAGCTTCTCCTGAGGCGTATGAGCGATTGCTCCTCGATGTCATGAAGGGAGATGCAACGCTCTTTACCCGTAACGATGAGATCGAGGAGTCGTGGGATCTCCTGGCCCCGATCTTTAAGGAGTGGGCAGGGGCAAATCCTCCACCGGTTCACCACTACGAAGCCGGGACGTGGGGACCATCGGCCGCTGATCAGTTGATCAACTCGACCAAGGATTCATGGCGTAAGTTATAGCGACGCTCTCTCACGTGTAGTGAGGGAGTGAGGTTTTCTACGGGGCGCGTGTGCTAAAGTTATCGTTGTCCGAATCGAGCGAACTGTTTCGTGCGAGCTTACGAGAGTGGCTCGCAAAGAACCCGCCTCCTCAGTCCTCCAACGATACCTCCCTTGAAACCTTTGAGCGGGTTGGACGGGCGTGGCAACGCTCGCTAGCCTCGGGTGGTTGGCTCGGAACCCATTGGCCCAAAGAGTACGGTGGTCGCGGTCTTTCGCTTGTCGAGGAGGCGATCGTGCAAGAGGAGCTTGTGCGGCTTGACGCTCCGCAGGTGCTCGGGTTGTTTGGTCTCACCATGGTTGGTCCTGTGCTCATCTCGCACGGGTCGGATGCACAGAAGTCTCGCTTCTTGGCGCGGATCCTTTCCGGGGATGATATCTGGTGTCAGGGCTTTTCGGAGCCGGGGGCGGGGAGCGATCTCGCCGCAGTTCGCGCCCGCGCGATTCCGGTTGAGGGTGGATACTCATTAACTGGACAGAAGATCTGGACGAGCTTTGCGCACGTTGCTGACTGGTGCTTCGTGCTGTGTCGGACGAGTGAGGGCCTAAGAAAACATGAGGGGCTCTCCTACCTTCTCGTCGACATGAAATCCAAAGGAATCACCACGCGACCACTTCAACAGATTAGTGGCGACAAGGAATTTAACGAAGTGTTCTTCGATGACGTATTCGTACCCGCGGAAAACCTGGTGGGGAACGAGGGTGATGGATGGAAGATCGCCATATCGACTCTGATGTTTGAGCGAGTGGTGCTCACCTTTGCGCGACAGCTCCAATCAGAGACAGCGCTGCGTGAACTCCTCAGCCGAGTTTCGGACAAGACTCCTGAGGCAACGAAAGCGGATCTGGCCCGCTGTGTTGTTGATGCCTGCTCGACACGGGCTCTCGCGTATTCACACCTCATGGCGTATGCCAACGGAGCCTCCCCCGGACCGGAAGGTTCCCTGGATAAGCTTCTGTGGAGTGAGTCGTTTCAACGACTGTGTAAGATGGCCCTTTCCTTTGACGGTGCTGCGATGGCCCTTGGTGAACACGACGAGAACGTGGGCGCTGATGTGCACCGATACCTCTATTCACGCGGTCGCACAATTGCAGCGGGAACCTCAGAGATTCAGCGCGGAATTATCGCGGAGCGAGTGCTCGGGCTGCCGAGGCTTAAGTATACGTTGGCCTAGCGCGAACCATGGCGCAGCATAGCAGCTCTGATTGTTAAGAATGGAGTCGCGTCTCGATATCGGTATCCCTCTCAGCTGAGAGGTCCTTCGATATCTCACGCACTACCGACTGCTCCAGATTTTTAGAGAGCATTCCACGGAGGTACCCGAGGAGACGGGGTTCGGCGATGAGGATTAAGTCCGCAAACTCTTGCTTTGAGAGTGCTCGATCGAGCTGCTCACACACCTCTCGATAAAAGTCTTTGACCGCGCGTTCGCGAGGGGATTCTTCGGTCGAGTAGGAGGGGCGCCTACGCATGCGGTTGTCATTCGAGGACCCTGAACGGTCTGTAACGAGGTCCTGGAGCTTTAGCCGTCCGGTGGGGTTGCCTATGTCTCGCTCAAGCTTAATATGTCCGCGTCCCACCCGACTAAAGATACGAACTTCCTCTCGACTTGCTACGACTATCCAGGTTGTTTTCATCGGTATCTTCCTCGATTTATTAAGGGTGCTCTTACTATGAGTGTGAACGTAGCGGGGGGCGCTGATGGCGCTCATGGGGACACTCGCTGTGGGGGTGTGGAATAGTGTCGCGACATGCGCAAGACTAGGGGGGTATGTCTCGAATCGTTCTCTCGACCCTTAACGCCAAGTTCATCCATGCATCGGT
>JALRCK010000322.1 GCA_023262305.1 Deltaproteobacteria bacterium | reverse complement strand
CCGAAGACAAGCGCCCGATACTTCTAGCGGCTTATCCGCTAGTCGATGACAACGGCGCGTTTCAACAACATGAATATCCAGATCAAAGAGATAAAGAGCCTCGCCTTCGGGGTCAATCAACGCCATTTTCCTCGGGCGGCACTTATCTGGACCATGCGATGCGGCATTATCGCGTGGTTTTCTATCACATCAGATCCATAGGTGAGTTAACGGCCCAACTTTCTGATGTGGCGAAGCACCTCGACTCCAATATCTCCTGTTTGATCATCGCGGGCCACGCTCAGCCAGACAGACTCAATTTGAGTCGCACTAAAAATGGACTGCTGACGCAAGAGTCCCTTAAGCAGCAGTGTCCCGCTTGGCGAGAGTTTCTCGCCGATGGCGCGCTTGTGTGCTTCCACGGCTGTTCAGCCGGCAGTACTCTTCAGTTCGTAAACGGGAGAAAATATTCATCCCTTGTTGACCAGGCTGCAACCGAGCTGACGAATTGTTATGTGCTAGGACCGACCGAGCAGGTAGACGGGTCTGGTATAAAATATGATCCCAATACAAAGGAGTGGTATTTCGGAGGTGTCGCATGTGGTCTCAGCGCGGAATACTTTGGACTGGAAGGGGGCAGTCTGTGGAGCGGAAATTACGAGTGGAAACCGCACCGATGCGAAACCTCAAGGACCCCTGTAGCCATTAATTTCTCGAAATTACAATACGGCGACCAACTCCAAAAGATGTGGGACGGGATGAGCGAAAGCGGACGCTTCGCGCTCGTTAGAAAGGATCCTCGGAGCCACGCGATTGTTGACTTCTCTCGTGACGAGTTCGAGTTCGCGGAGCAAAAAAAAGGCACCGAGATAACCACAGTTCGAAATTGTGAAGGATTAGAGCTCCGAGCTTTTACTGGGCTTATACAGGCCAAAATATCCGAAGTAGGTCAACGAACCGGTGTCTTCGTTAACGAGGATGGCAGTACCTCGAGAGGCCCAGATTATAAACAATTTGGAGAAGGTGTGATAGCCGCCCTGGGCTTGGACCGAGAGCAATATGCTGTGTACCTCCGTGAGGATTCTTTTGGCTTAGCGATAGATATCTACCGCAAACACGAGCGCGCGATGGTGCTCTTTTGTCCGGAGGGATCCAATCAAGGTACCTTTCGGTCTCCCAACGATATTAGACTGTTCCTTGATGTTCTCTGCCAGGGAGAGGAGTGATTATGTTAAGCGAGTGCCTTGATACCCAATACTAAGATTGTTGGCGGGTTCAATATCGGCGATTGTGGAGGATTTCCTGTCCTTGCATACATTCATCTATCTGTTCTTCATGGGCGTTGGCGCCCTACAGTGAAGGCCGGAGCGAGGATCGACGCCCTGATTAGCGAGGAACGCTGAATGATTGAGAGCGCGGAGAGCTCCGAGCGACAACCTTGCCCTTTGACGTTGTAATCTTTACTGAAACAGTGGCGACGTAGGAGCCGGGTCCGAGGCGAGCGGTTACCCTTCGCTTGCGCGTCTCCAACCTAAATTTTTTCGGTGCGGCCAATGTCGTCAGCTCTGCCGCGGCCACCTGCCGCGACGCAACTATGGTGAACACGTAGACCACCTTCAGCGTTTTGACAGCTTTGTAGAGATCCGAGACCTTCCCCCCAAGTAGTCTTCCAAGGAGCGATTTCAGTTTTTCGCGTTGTCGCTTATCAGTTGGAAGGCCAAGCTTGATCGAGCCAGCGACCAATGTAACCTTACGTGTACTTCTTTGTACCGAAATCGGTGGCGCTTGGGGGCTTAGAGGATTGACGAGAGAGCTGTCGGGGATACAGGTCTCTCCCTGTGGTCGGCATGCGTCGGGTGTGCCTTGCCCGGGGGAGGGGGTTGTGGGTGTGGGCGTAGGCGGGTCGCAGGTTCGAATCTGTACTGGTGTCGTTCGGTTGGTAGTGTCGCCGGTCCCTAATTGCCCCTGCGCGTTATATCCCCAACACCTGATGTCGCACGTATTTACCCATGCGCATGAGTGGTTAGCTCCGGTGGCCAGCGCCACCGCTCCGGTAAGACCCGTTACGTTCACTGGCACGCTATATTGGCTCTCTTCACCATTCCCGAGCGCTCCAAATATGCCGTTACCCCAGCATTTGGCCTGACCATCAGCGCTCTCGGTAGAACATGTTACCTTGGTAGAGTCATCCTTATCGCCACCGACTTCAATCATGGAGATGTTTGTTAAATTGCTGACCGAGACAGGTACGAGGCTCGGAGTTGTAGAGCCATTTCCGAAATTTCCGTAGTTGTTTAACCCCCAGCAGAGCGCGGCGCCGCTCTCCAACCGAGCACACGAAAAGTTGGGCCCCGCGCTTACCTCGGTGGCTGAAAAGATTCCGGTCGCCCGCACGCCGGTTGAACTCGAGGTTGTAGAGTTGTTTCCGAGAGCACCGAACGTATTTTGCCCGAAGCACCACACCTCTTTGAGGGTGGTCACCAAGCATGTGTGGGCGAGGCCAGCCGATACTTGAGTGACATTACTTCCAAAACCGAGAGCCGGTGAAGCTGAGGATTTGTCCACAGCGGTGCCGTCCCCTAACTGCCCCATTTGGTTTCTGCCCCAACACACGACTCCGCCAGACGTTGATCGAGCGCATGTATGCTCGAAGCCGCCTGTTATGTCGGCGATACCTACAAGGGGCGCTAGTGAAGAGTCGAGGGCATCGACCGGTGATGAGCTATTTATCGTCGTGTTGTTACCCAATTGACCGTAAGAATTACTTCCCCAACACTTTACCGCACCGGTCGACGCTATGACAGCGCACGTGTGGTCTCCACCGGCTGCGAGCGCACTTACACCGCTCAATCCAGGGACCTCGGTAGGAACAGATCTGTTGGTATTTGTGCCGTCTCCAAGCTGCCCAACCGAGTTGTCGCCCCAACAAGAAACGGTTCCACCAGAGAGTGAGCTTAGGGCGCACGAGTGTCGTTCACCCGCGACCACAACAGGGAGGTTGTTGGCGCTCGCGTCACCAGGCCTGACAGCGAGCGCGCACATAAGGAGGGCTACAGCGAGCAGCGCCGGTTTAACCCGTCGCCGCACGGCTTGACTTCCCCACCGACTATACACGCCTAGCTTCATGTGGTTATCCTGATGCACCGCATAGTAAGGTCGGCATGCAATCGTAGTTACTAGAGGCAAATAGTAGTTTTCTCTGTGAAGAGGGAAAGGTAACGGGAGAGGGGGGAATTATCCCTCAAGTACCTGATCTTCGGAGGCCGATTCCGTCAGTCTCGGTAAGTGGTTCTACGACCCACATCTGCCCGCCAAGGCGTGGCGCCTCGGAGCGCGGTAAGAGATCTCGCTACGCCGCCAAGCGGGTTTTATAGAACTCGTGTACTAATTTACCGATCTTCTCTGGAGGGATCGTAATCGTCTTTTGCTTCTGGTTGTTGCGCTGTAACGTCACAGAAAACCTTCCATCATCAAGGGGCGCGACAAAGATCGAGGCTACACCACTATCGGTCTTTGGCTTGCAGGTGATTGAGAAACCCTTACCCTCAGCCTCGGTCATGATTTGGAAGGCTGGCCAGGGATGGGCCTGTCTATTTTCCAATGCCCAACTTCTATGGCTTTCTACAGCGTTCTTATGTGTCTTGTATGCGCTCTGCAGCGCTGTGGAGAGCTTCTCATATTTGGTAATCTGAATTCCGAGAGCTTTCGATTGAGCTTTAAGGTCGTTGAGGCGATTCTCCGCCTTCTGTGTAAGCTGCCCGGCAAACTTGGTCGCACTTTCGCAAAATCGTTGAGCAAAACCC
>JALRCK010000321.1 GCA_023262305.1 Deltaproteobacteria bacterium | reverse complement strand
GAGTATGTCAAACCCCTTAGGAAAGAATATCCCCTACGGAGATTCCGTAGACGAAAGTGTGTTGTTCCCGATCGACCGAGGTCCCTCGCGCACCCGCCTCAACGTTCGGGAGCCCCTTCCGTTCGAGGGGGTCGACCGGTGGACGGCGTTTGAGGTTTCATGGCTCGATAGTGCTGGGATACCCCAGGTGGGTATCGCTACGATCGCTTACCCCGCATCGTCACCGATGATCGTCGAGTCGAAGAGCTTAAAATTATTTTTGGGGGGCTTCAATTTTACCAAGTTCTCCTCGCTCGCAGAGGTGGAGCTCGCCGTTGGGCAGGGGCTTCGGCGGAGCCTCGCTTGTGATGATTTAGTTGTCTCTATAGCACCTCCCGAGAAATGGGGAGAGGTGACAGTGGTCTCGCCTCCGGGTGTGTGCGTCGATCGCTTGCAGATAGATTCAGCGCAGGATTTTCGTTTGCGCTCCTTCGACGGGGAGACCGAGGAGACGATCCACTCAAATCTCTTGCGCTCCCTCTGCCCCGTCACCGCGCAGCCTGATTGGGGAACGGTAGCCATTCACTATCGGGGCAAAAAGCTCAGTCACGCATCGTTGGTGGGGTACCTCCTCGCACACCGAAGTCAGCAGGGGTATCACGAGGAGTGTTGCGAGCTCCTCTTTATGGATCTCTTATCTGTCCTCTCTCCGACAAAGTTGTGGGTGGGGTGTTTCTATACCCGTCGAGGGGGGATAGATATTAACCCTGAACGGTGGCTGCCAGGTACTGAACGTCCCCGCATCGGTGGTCGGCTGGCGCGGCAGTAAACGGTCGCTTCCTCCGCTGCTCGATAGCAGCGCGGGTGTCGCGATGTGTGCGAATTAGAAAAACTCCTCAAAAAACTTCTGGCGATTAGGAGTGAGCCCGCTATAGTTGCCGCCACATAACTCTACTGCGTGTCTGGGGGGATTTTCGGTAGTGGCAGCATCATTTTCGTTACAGGAACAACAGGTTCGTCAGCTAGGAAATCGTTTAGAGTCGAAGGTCGCGAAAGGGGAGGAGCTTCCCAGAGATCCCTTTGAGAAGATCTTACAACTTCCTCGCTCTGACATGCGCTACCTCAAGGACACGATCTGCTCCCTCTTGGAGGCCCGTCTCGGAGGTGGAGATCATGCTAGGATAAACCGTCTTCAGGACGCCGGCGCAGCGGTCACTCGCTATGTGGGGCTCTCGTTCTCTCCCGAAATTATCAACCAAGAGTTTGTTCCGCGTCTTATAGCCTCATCAGATAGTGTCATAGACACAGCGCCCGAGAGCTTTGCGTCGCGAATATCGCGCTACGAGAGGATCTCAGCGTTGGCGCAGCTTGCGCCACACATCCGAGAGGACTCCCTTGATGACGTTATGACGGCCGTGCTTGAGCTTGCAGGTCATAATGGGGAGTTTCATCCTGATCTTCTTCTCCCGCTGGCAAACTTCGAGCGAGCGTACAGGAGACACTACCGTGCTGAAGGTGAATCTCCCGTCGTTCGGTGCCGGGACCTCTGCCTTGAATCCGTTCGAGCCGTCCTTGCGACGGCGGTGGAGGCGCTCGCTGAGGTTGACCAGGACTCGTTAGCTGATGCCATTGGGATCTTACCGCTCGTCCATACGAGTGGGGTTTCGTTGTTGACGATCTTGCCGAGTGTTTCGCGGGTCGATGATGTTGACTGCAAGGCCAAGGTAGAGGAGATCCTCGATAGTACTGAGTGGCTTTTAAGTCGTAATGAGAAATTCCCGGGAAACTATGTCCAGCGAGATGAGGTCGAGATGTACGACCGAGTTCGAGGTATCTTGAGCCTCTCTGCGGCGATGCTTTCCTTTAGGAGCGATGCCTACAGTGATGTTGTTCAAAGGATGAAGGTGGCCAAACGCGAGGGGCAGCATCGGCTTGGCACCGCTATCTTGACGATCGCTCGCGCAGTCGAGCGAGAGGAGGCGATAGACTATATTCGAGATCTGGTGCGGGAGCAGTTGCGAATCGATGCCTCTGTTGACGGACGGCTGATCAATAAAGATTCCATCGTAGAGATGGGGGCGGTGGCGTGGCACCTCGATGTTGGGAATAGCCCTGAGGTGCGAGAAGTGATCAATCGCATCCGAGATCCGCGTGGGCAGTTTTACCTGACCAAGGCGCTTGAAGGGGCGCCGTGGGGGTAGGGGGGCATTTGTAGGGACTGGTGCGAATCACCTCCTCCGGCTCGGCAGGTGCAATCGGCTGGTGTGAACTCGCTCCCCCGGAGGGCCCGTCTCCTGACGGACCGGGTATGATCGAAGCTCGGGAATTGGATCGCGACCGTGGTTGCGAAATGGAACGGCGACCGCCGCACCGGCCCTTGAGGACAAGGACCCTGCGGTAGGGGGGAGGCTTAAAGTTTGATTGAACCGCAGGAATGCCTACGCCTTCGCCAACCCTACCACGATCTCTCCACCCTCGACCTTTACGGTTCGCTCAAGGAGAGCACTTGGTAAAGATGGCGCAACCTCAACGCACAACGTCTCGGACTTCACATACCCTTCGTGCGCCTTGAGAAGTTCCTCTGCGCCTCGGATCGTGAGCTTGATTCGGTCTGCGATGTGGAGATCTGCCTCTTTACGCATATCCTGAATCTCTCGCACGAGATCTCGCGCCTGTCCCTCAAGCGCTAATTCTGGTGTGACATGGGTATCGAGCGCGACAACGAATCCATCACCAGACTCAACGGCGAGTCCTGGCTTTCCAGTGAATCCGACCTCGACCTCACCCGGATTGAGGGTGATATCACCAATTCGGATGGTGTTCTCGCCGAGCACCTCAAACTCCCCATTCCGGACCTTTTGGATGACCTCTTGCACTCGAGATCCAAGCCGTGGTCCAAGCACACGCGCGTTCACCTTCGCGCTTAAGCTTGCGATGGATGAGGCGTCTGCCAAGAACTCTATCGTCTTGACGTTGAGCTCGCCGCACAACACGGGGATATACGGCTCCAGCTCAGCTGCTAGGTTCTCACGCACTGCGACCTTTGCTGCCGCCAGCGGGAGTCGAACGCGGAGCTTCTCTCTCGCACGCACGGAGAGCCCTGCAGATACCATGCCGCGAATGAGGTTGACCTGCTTTGAAAGCTTGGCGTTAATCAACTGCTCGCGCACGGCGGGCCACTGAGTCAGGTGCACGCTGTCTGAGAACCCCAGACGCTCCCACACAAGCTCCGAGATGAACGGACAGAGCGGTGCAAGTGTCTGCGACACGGTCTTTAGCACATCAAAGAGGGTCGCATAGAAAGCGAGTTTCTCTGGAGAACGGGGATCATCCGACCAGACGCGCTCACGGCTGCGGCGGATGTACCAGTTGTTCAGGGTGTCGAGGAATGGTGCGAAGAGGCGCATCGCCTCATTGATGCGATACGAATCGAGGTGCTCCGTGACGGAACCCTTCAGGATTTCGGACTCGGAGAGGATAAAGTGATCGAGTTCGCTCAACTCCTTGCCCTCAAGGGCGATCTCTTGTGCGGAGACCTTATCGACCTCGGTGTACGAGGTGAAGAAGGATAGGGCGTTCCAGATCGGAAGCATGAGCGATTTCACCATTGATTCAACGACATCGTCGCGGAATGCAAGGTCTTCAATTCCAACTGCTGGAGAGGCGAAGAGGTAAGCTCGCAGCGCATCAGCACCGTGTTTGTCCATCAACACGAATGGATCGGTGTAGTTCTTAAGGCTCTTCGACATCTTCTTTCCGTCTGACGCCAAGAGGGTTCCGTGAACCATACAGTGCTTGAACGCC
>JALRCK010000320.1 GCA_023262305.1 Deltaproteobacteria bacterium | reverse complement strand
AGGATGAGTGCCCTGCCGATCCTTACAAAATTGTTAAGGGGATTTGTGGATGCGGTGTCGCGGATTCTGATCAAAATGATAATTTGATAGCGGATTGTGAGGAGGATAAAGACCAATGCCCACGAGATCCGAATAAGAAAGAGCCCGGTTACTGCGGGTGTGGGATACCTGACGTGGATGTAAACTCTAACGGCAGTCCTGACTGCATTGAGCGGCGCGGCGATTGGTGTGGCTATCCTCGATTTACCACGTGGTGCGGGATTAGCCCGACGCCGACCCCCGGGTACTACTGAGATACGATAAACGAGGCATCTTTTGGGTCCACAGTGCGTCCAGGGATGAAGGACCGCGGCGCATTTTGAGGCGAATTCTCAAAGGCACTGCAGACCTGCTCGCATTTCAATGGAAAAGTTAGGAAATGGCGCTCTGACCGCACCCGGTAGTCCTACATCAGGACTCTCTAGGCGATATGCCGGTCCAGCACGCCTTTCCACCGTTCGTACGCATCTCTGGTCGCTTGGGTCGTTGCACCATCCGGTTCGACCACAGCGTGGCGGGTGAGACCGACAAAAGCGTTAGAGAAGGTATAGAGACCTGAGCCGATACCCGCTCCACGCGCTGCTCCCTCAGCGCCATCTGTTGAGAGGAGCTCTAGTGGAACTCCGGTGATAGTGGCGAAGGTTCTCTGAAAGAGAGGGCTCTGAAACATGTTGGCAAGTCCAGCCCGCACGCACTTCGGCTTTAGCCCCATCGACCGCATTATCTCAAGACCGTAGGCGAGGGCGAACACTATACCCTCCTGACCAGCACGGAAGATATCCGCGGTGGTGTGCCGATTGAGGTCGATCCCCTCAAGCGAAGCTCCCACCAGAGCGTTGTTGAGTGTTCGTTCAGCCCCGTTTCCATACGGAAGGGCACTTAGTCCATGCGCTCCAACTGGAGCTTTCTCTGCGAGGGCGTTAAGCTCTTGATAACTCGTGCTTGGCGCTATGGTGCTCTTGAGCCATCGATAGAACGCGCCAGTACCGTTGACGCACATCAGCACTCCAACGCGCGTGAGCTTCTCAGTGCTGTTGATGTGTAGGAAGTTGTTGACGCGTGACTGCCTATCGACGCCGAGATCCGCGGTAACACCGTAGATCACTCCTGAGGTGCCTGCGTTCGCGCCGATCTCGCCCGGGTTAAGGACGTTAAGGGCAAAAGCGTTGTTCGGTTGATCCCCGGCTCGGTAGGACACAACGACACCCTTCGGAAGGCCGAGCTCCTGTGCCACCTCAGCCCGAACCTGGTCGAGCACCGCACAGTTTCCGCTAACGGGTGGGATAAGAGTCGAGGGGAGGCCAAAGTGGTCAAGCACGAACGCCGCCGGTTCGCTGCGCTGGAAATCCCACAAAATTCCCTCAGAGAGACCCGAGGGGGTGGTGCCGAAGCGTCCCGTGAGCTTGAATGCGATGTAATCCCCGGGGAGCATGAAGTAGGCTGCCTTGGAGAAGGCTTCAGGCTCATGTTGCTTTACCCAGGCGAGTTTTGCGGCGGTGAAGTTGCCGGGCGAGTTACCGAGTCTGGTAAGGCAGAGATCCTCGCCGATACCCCTAAAAGCGGCCTCTCCTACAGCCACGGCCCTGCTATCACACCAGATGATAGAGGGTCGGACGGGCTTGCCATCGCGGTCAACGAGGACCAGACCGTGCATCTGATAGGTAATTCCGATACTTTTTGTTCGTGAGAGATCTGCCGGTCTCGATTGTTTAAGCTCAAGCAAGCAGTTGCACACATGCTCCCACCACAGGTCCGGATGCTGCTCTGCCCATCCCGGCTGGGCGGCAACGATTTCGAGCTCCTTGGCGGGTGAGGTTGCGTGGGCGATGACTCGACCCGAGCCGCTATCGATCAACGATGCCTTTACGGATGAGCTGCCTATATCGAGGCCAAGAAGTGTGTCTGCCATGGGTCCCTCCAAGTCGTGTCGAGAGGGTAACCGAGAATCGAAACGAGGCAAGAAGAAAATTGTGGGTTGGTAAGAGCGAACGGGAATATGAGGTCCGCCTGAGACGGGTGATGCCGAGCAGGGGGCTGCCCATCATATTCTATTGTAATTTCAAGACAATTTGTCACTTTCTGCTTGTGAGATCGACTCAACTCTAGTAAGGTGGAAGGTCTACAGGGATGATTTCCTCGTTGGATCCTTCCGGTGGTTGTTCGTTGTCTGAACAAATTTCTTCCGATGTAGCTTCTGAGTGCTTCGCGACGGTGGTTCGAAGCATCGTACTTCTACAGATCGAAAGGCTTTTGAACGGAGGCGAAAGGCGAGAGGGATGCGCAAGGGGGTATCGAAGTCAGGAGAGAGAGTGCGTACCGGGTTTTCGACTCGTGAGAAAGTGTTCGCAACGGTTAGCGTGCTCTTCGGTGTGGCGTTAGTCTTCACTGGCCGTCAGCTTCCGCTCGTCGACGCAAAAGAGCGCCCTTCCTCCAATCTCTTTGAGGAACTCAAGGTCTTCACGGATGTCCTCTCGGTGGTGAAGCGCGACTACGTCTCGGATGTCGAGAACAAGAAGCTCGTTGAGGGTGCGATCAAAGGGATGCTGGCAACCCTGGACCCACATAGCGGCTACCTCGATCCAGATTTCTATCAAGACCTGCAAGTCCAGACCAAGGGAGAGTTTGGCGGACTCGGCATAGAGATAACGATTAAGGATGGGTTGCTCGTGGTTGTAGCTCCGATGGAGGGGTCTCCTGCTGAGAAGGTGGGAGTGAAGCCGGGTGATATCATCGTCAAGATCGATGGGAAATTCACAAAAGAGCTCTCCCTTGTTGATGCCGTGAAGCGCTTGAGGGGACCAAAGGGTAGCCCCATTCAGATATCTCTCAGCCGCAAAGGGATCCCTGATCTTATCGATGTGACGATTATTCGTGATAACATCGAGGTGAGGAGCGTTCGCGCCCGATACCTCGGAGATGGACTGGCTTATGTACGAGTCAGTCAGTTCATGGAGCACACTGCAGACGATCTCAAAGCTGCATTGACTCAGCTCGTTAAAGATAACGGCGGTAATGAATTAAAGGGGCTCATCCTTGATCTTCGAAACAACCCCGGAGGTCTTCTTGCTCAAGCGGTTCGTATCGGTGACATGTTCCTCAAAGAGGGAGTGATAGTGTACACGGATGGTCGTGTCGATGCTCAGAAGCAAAAGTTCTTTGCTCACAGCAGGGGAACAGAACCTGACTACCCGATGGTTATTTTGGTTAACAGCGGGTCAGCCTCGGCTTCAGAGATTATCGCTGGTGCCCTCAAGGATCACGGACGTGCCCTCATCGTTGGGACGCAGACATTCGGAAAGGGATCGGTTCAGACGATAACCCCGCTCGAAAATGGGGGCGCTTTGGCACTCACAACGGCATTGTACTACACGAAGAGTGGGAATTCGATTCAAGCGCGAGGGGTAAAACCCGACGTTGAAGTTGAAGCTATCTCTACCGGTAATGAGAGCCTTCCAGGGGTGCGATCACCGATAGGAGAGATTCGCGAAGGTGATATTCCGGGGGCGATTGAAAATCCTTCCTCTGCTGGTGAGCAGCCTTCCACTCCGATGCAGAAGATGAATCGAACAACACCAACTCGTGCGGACCTAACCTCGATCGATGTTGAAAAAGAGGATCTCGGCAAGTGGGAGGCAAAGGACGATGCCGCCTATGCCCTGGTCTTTGAAGATGGGAATGTTGAAGTGCAATTGCAGGCGTTGACCTTGAAACGCCTACAGGAGACGCTTGCCTTTCCTGGCTGCA
>JALRCK010000031.1:12579-12854 GCA_023262305.1 Deltaproteobacteria bacterium | reverse complement strand
TGCGCCGCAGGGCGGGCTCCGCTGATTCCCACCGAGTGTCGCAGGAGCTCACGCGCGTACTGCTCTGGTGCCTTCTCAGCCACATCAGAGAGAGAGATGATTCCAACGCAGTGTCCCCTTGTATCGACGACCGGGAGGCGCCGAATCTCACGTTCCTCAAAGAGTTTGTAGCACTGCGATATATCTGTTTCGGGTGAAACAGTGACGGCGGGCGCTGACATTATCTCGCTCGCAGCAGTAACGTTCGGATTTTTGCCCGTTGCCACTGCTCGGCA
>JALRCK010000031.1:9041-12543 GCA_023262305.1 Deltaproteobacteria bacterium | reverse complement strand
GGTTATGACACCGAGGAGTTCCGCCCTATCCTTTGAACGAACCACTGGCACCTCTCCGCAGTCACTCTCCACCATCATTCGGGCGACCTCGTCTAATTTTGTGGTTGCTACACACAGGGTTGGGTTTTTAGTCATGATGTCTTGGGCTTTCATATCTCTCCTTTACTAAGGTTTGTGGGGGAACTATACGATCGTGTTGCCTCAACAGGGTGTGAGGCGCCTCAGTTTGTATCGTGAGGTATTTGCCAGGTAGACCACTACCTGTGTACTCTTGGTTGCATGGCACATTCCTCTAAATCTCATCTCAAGCTTGCTGTATTTGACCTCGATGGAACTCTTGTTGAGCTCGAGATCGAACACTTTATCGATCATGCAGTTACAACGACGAGGAACTTGGGGATGGAGGTTCCCTCTCGCGAACACATCCGTCACTTGATGCGGACACACTCAATTGATCAGTTATTCCCGCCTGAGGAGCGAGAGAGGGCGCTCAAGGCATACTGGCATAACTACGACGCGCGACAGATCCCAGCGCCGCGATTGATCGATGGGGCGCTGGCGACACTTGAGGAAATGGTCTCCCGAGGTCTTGATCTTGCGATTGCGACGGCACGAACCGTTCACGCAGATGAGCTTGGCGAGATACTTCGCCCAACAGGGATCATGAACCATGTGGAATTTGTCTCAACATGGTGGGGCACTGATTGGACTCACAAGAGCGAACAGCTCAAGACCCTCTGTCGTAACCATAGAATTGAGCCTGTTCAGGCCTTGATGGTGGGGGACTCCGTTGATGATATGCGCAGTTCGCGGGCGTGTGGTTTCGGGCTGCGGGTAGCTCTCCTGAATGGGATGCATCATCGTGACATTCTTAGTGCGGAGAGCCCGGACCACCTTATCGAGTCGATTGAGGAGGTGCCCACTTTGGTAGATCAACACCGAGTAGGTAAAGCAACGACTGTGTGATGCGGCAGAGGGAGCGGGTTGCCTCTCTAAGCGGTCTTATCTCTTTCTGTTTGGCTCTCGGTTCGTTGAGTCTCTACTTCGGTGGCGCGCTGCATAACCGCTCGTCGCGCGGCATCCCTAACGGTCCAGCGAGTATCCTCTGCAAGAGGAACTTCAAGTTGAGATAAATCGTGCTCCACGTTGAGCATGGCCTGCTGCTCCGCAGCATTGGCTACGGCCTGTGCAGATGCTCCCGCGCGTTCTGTGCTTCGTGATTCGTTCAGCCGACCTGTAATCGCAAGAGCCTTGGATTCAAAGCTTCGGGTTTCAGCGTCTCGCTGCATTTTGCTACGTACCTCATCGGTGAGGTTCGCCGCTTTTTGCTCTTGGTCTCTTTTGTGCTGATCTTGCTTGGTTGGATCCTGGTTCGGATCGTTTGGTCGAGTGGTGTTTTGGAACATAAAAATCCTTTTTCAGGACCGGCACGAGGGCGCGGTCGCAAAACCTTATAGATAGTATGGCGAGCGCTGGCGGTGAGAGTGCATATCCTTTCCTCAAGCTCGCATGCCCCTGTAATCAGTGGGGGTTGGCGGAGTAGGTGTTTTTCGTAGCAGAGCGTGCTTTCAGCGAATTCAAGCAGTAGTCCCTCCAGGGACTTGTTCCCGCCTGTGGAACTGCGTTCGGCTAGCTATTCGCCTTGTAAGGGATGCTTCGGAGAGTGGGAGCGGGCAGTTTCGAGTTCCCTTTTTTGGGGCAGCAGGGTAGGCTCCCCCTGGCTAAGCCTTTGAAAAGGCGAATCAAGACCTATAATCTACTGGAGCAGGGGAACCGCATTATGAAAGCAGCCGCTGATAAAGCAATGTCGATTGTTAACGAGTTCAAGGCGTTTGCGTTTAAGGGGAACGTAGTTGACCTCGCAGTGGGTGTTATCATCGGAGCTGCGTTTGGTAAGATCGTCGATTCTCTCGTGAAGAATGTGATCATGCCCTTCATCGGGAGTTTGCTTCCAGGAGAGCAGGGGTACCTCGGATGGAAATTTGTCATTAACGGCAAAGATATCCCTTATGGATTGTTCATCGGTGAGGTCGTCAATTTCTTGATCGTAGCAACAGCGCTCTTCTTCTTTATCGTCAAGTTTCTCGGTTGGGTGATGAGGACCAAGGCGCAGGAGGCCCCTCCGGCTGCTCCGGTTTTAACAAAGGATCAGGAGCTTCTCACAGAGATTAGGGATCTTCTCAAGCACAAATAGCGGCTCAGGTGAGCGTTCGGTAGTCGGGAGGTATATGCGGGCGATGAGATGTGCAGGTTTGATTGTAGGGTTTTTCGGGTTTGTAGGATTTGGGAGTACCTCGTGGGTTGTCGCCCAAGAGAGGTATGAAAAGCCTCCGGTGCTTCAGGCAAGGGATGTTTTACCGCAAGGGATTCTCAAAGGACCGTTCCATGAGATCGAGCCGAGGGTAACGAGCGACGGTTATTTTAATAATTACAGGGTCAAATCTAAGTTTGGAAATTTTGAAGTTGAGGGACAGCAGCTTCTTGAGGTTCGGATCGGTGAGCTCAATGCGCTGAATGAGCTTGACCAGATTTCAACGACGCAGGTTGTGGGTGAGGGGTTATACGAAGGTGGCAAAGCTACCGTTATGGCTCCAGTAAACGCCGTGAAAAAGGTTGCCAAAACCGTATCTGATCCAGACAAGATGTATGACACGGTGAAGGGAGTTCCTGAGGGAGCAGAGAAGGTCTTCTCGTGGGCATATCGGCAGGCGAAAGGGGCGGCTCAGGGAGTTTCCGACCTCGTTACGGGTGAGGGTGAGCCATCTGCTCAAGAGGTGTCGGACGGCGCCTCCTCGACTCTCCAAGCAGGTAAGAGTTTCGGGTTGAAGTTCGTTGGCTACACAAGCCGAGAGAGGGAGCTTTTTCAGAAGTTGCAGGTCAATCCGTACACCTCAAATAAGAAGGTCCAGGATGAGGTCGTGAGGGTTGCAGGAGTTGGAACAGCCGTTGGCTTCGCTTTTCGGTTTGTTCCTGGACTAGGTCTCCTCGGACAGCTCTCAACCTTCAACCGTTGGTATGGTCGAGCTGAGCAGCTCTCGCTCTATGAGGACCCAGATGTCATCAAGGAGAAGAATAAATCTGAGCTCCGTGCGCTCGAAGTGCCGGATGCAATGATTGAAGAGTTCCAGCAATCAAAAGCCTATAATCCGTGGACTCGACGGTTCGTTGTATCGTCGATGACCAATCTTGGACCGACCGTTGCTGGTCGCGCGTTATTTATTAAGGCTGCCTTGATGGCAAAGAACGAGCCCTCCACGCTCTACTTCGTGTCAGTGGCGGAGTACCTTGAGAAGGTTCAAAAAGAAACTCCTCTCAAGAAGATCGTGTCATCGCTCTATCTCCCTGCTGGTGTTACCAAGAAGGGAGTTTTGATCGTGCCCCTCTCAGTTGATTACCTCTTCTGGACAAAGGAGGTTGCAGGGATCTTTGATGACTTTAGGGAGCGGGTAACCAAAGAGGAACCCTTCTCTAGCGTTCAGATCCGTGTTCGGGGGCAGGTCAG
>JALRCK010000031.1:3900-9031 GCA_023262305.1 Deltaproteobacteria bacterium | reverse complement strand
GGCGCTTGAGGCGATGGGTGCGACCGTTACCGAGCGCGCCTTCAACACGTGAGCAGCCGCCGTTTCTTGAGCGACCACGGTGCTTTTATTGCGGAGGTTGCTGCTGTTGTTGGCTTCTGCTTTGGCTGCGCGCCTCGCCACCGAGCCTTCCGATCTCGGCCATGTGTTTTCGGTCTCGACTCACAGCAACGCCACCTTTTCGACCCGCCTCGCGAGCTTCCTCAGGGGTAAACTCATGCGCGTTGCCCCGTTGATGTGCGATCTTGCCACCTTTACTTGCAATTAAGCGCTGCTTCTCTGCATCCATAGCGGCGAATCCGCGCAATCGCTTTGTGCTTTTCTCTTCTCCCTGTGCCATACAGCCTCCTGTGTCATTTCTAGCCACGCACGGCTAGAGTAGGAGGCTTTAACGATGGGGCGTATGATCGCAGCAAGTATGACGGAGAGGGGATCGGCTACACTTTAGGTGAGAACCCGGTCTCGCCGTAGGCTTTCTTGCGCAGATCCTCAAGGTGGAGCTTTACTTCATCAGGAATGGTGCTTCCGCCGCTTCCGGTGAAATCGTCTATCACTGTGTCACTATAGATGTTGTACGCCCATTTTGCTTCTTGGGTGTTGGGGAAGTCCTCGATGCACTTTTCAAGGTACATCTCCCCCCATCCTTCGGTGAAGAATTGGGAGAGGTGTGTGTAGGCGTACCCCAGGAGGTAGAGAGCCTTTCTTCGTTGAGGCTCTGAGAGCTTTCCGGACTCCAGCGCATCGTGCACAAGAGCTGTACCCCTCAGGAGCGCTACATCGTCTTGCTGAAAATCGATCCCGCGAGATGCACCGGAGGTGATCAAACTCTCTCCAGTCGAGAGTCGCGCGGATTGCGGGATCGCTGGGGCTTTTGACCAAGCCTGAAGTCCCTTAATCCATCGTTGTGTGGTGTGCTTGTCATCGAGTGGAAGTCCAGGAGTTTCACTCAAACGGGTAAAGAGAGCCACGCTCTCTTTTGGATCCTTCGAGATTCTGGTCTCAACCAAAAGGATACTGCGCAAAACCTGATCGTCGTAGAGGCGATACGCTGGATCGTTGAGCGCTTGAATCAGGGTTGCCTTGGCTTCCGCAAACTGGCGAGTTGCAAGGAGGAATCTCGCTTTCTCAAGGGGAGCCAGTGATTCATCAATCGCTGCAGCATTCGAATAGTGGCTGGTCACCTTGTAGGTCGCATGGCAAGAGAAGCAATCAGTGGGGAGGCGTTGAAGCCGCCACCAGGCGTACTCAGTGCGCCCCTCTTTAAAGCGCCGAGAGGTGTCATCAAGGAGTTCGGCTACGTTCTGAATGTTCTCTTGAAAACCGGGCTGAGACTTGTAGTGGCTCGGGATAGTCTCAATCGTGTGGAAGTCTTTTCTCAGCGCCAGAATCTGCGTCTCGATGGTGTCAGCGTTGTCGGAATCTGTGAACTTGTCTTCATCTGCGAGGAAGGGCTGCAGAGTCTTAAGTGGCTCCAGGAGCTTTTGCATCGATGATTGCACCTCTTCGGCCGATGACAGAGTGAGGGGGGCGGTGATGGCGGCGAGGGCAAGGATGAGTAGTTTCTGATTTTTCATAAAGCACTCCAAGAATATAGGGGAGCTGCGCTTGTTGCCAGAAGGCAAAACATCCTAGAGAGGATTTGAATAATTAAATCGAGCATCAAGATGGGTCTTTGGAGTGATTGAGGGGAACGCCAAGGGGCATAGGGGGTTATCAGACCCCCACACGGGCAGCGGAGAGGGAAGCCTAGGGAGCTTAACCGTGACATAAGCCCCTGGAAGGTGCTAGATTAACGACGATGTTAAGCCTAGGTAAGAGCTTAAAATGCATGGTCTTTTATAGTTTGTTTTTCGATACGGAGTAGCCATGTCCGCTGAGGAGATGCCCAAACAATTCGCGCACGGAGAGGCGGAAAAGAGAATTTCTCAGATGTGGGAGACCCTCAAGGTCTCGCGCGGAACGGTGGATAAAACGAAGAAGCCGTTTTGCGTCGTTATCCCGCCTCCGAATGTGACCGGAATCCTCCACATGGGGCATGTGCTCGACAATGTGCCTCAGGACGTAATGACCCGTTGGCACCGTATGCGTGGGTACGCCGCAGTATGGATCCCTGGAACCGATCATGCGGGTATCGCCACTCAGAGCGTAGTGAAGCGCGCTCTCGAGAAAGAGGGGATCAAGATGCGGGATCTGGGACGCGATGAGTTCCTCAAGCGCGTGTGGGAGTTCAAGGAGAAGCACGGCAGTATTATCATTGAGCAGCTGAAACGCCTCGGGTGTTCGTGTGATTGGGAGCGAGAGCGCTTTACGATGGATGAGGGGTTGATGAAGGCCGTGCTCACGGCGTTCGTTCAGCTCTTTGATAAAGGCTTGATCTATCGCGGCAAGCGCATGGTTAACTGGTGCACCATGTGTATGACGGCGCTCTCCGATGATGAGGTTGAGCACGGCACCCACGGTAGCCACTTGTGGCATTTGAAGTACCCGCTCCTCGATGACCAGGGGAGCCCTACTGACGAGTTCCTTATCGTTGCAACGACTCGACCTGAGACGATGCTTGGAGATACTGGAGTCGCCGTGCATCCTGAGGATCCTCGCTACCAAAAAATCGTAGGTAGAAAGGTGCTCCTCCCGATTCAAAACAGAGCTATCCCCGTCATCGCAGATGACTTCGTCGATCGGAAATTTGGAACCGGCGTTGTGAAGCTGACTCCGGCGCACGATCCGAATGACTACCAGGCGGCGCTGAAGCACAACTTGCCACTTGAGACGGTCATCGGTGATGACGGCAAGATGACAACGGCCGCTGGGTCTGCGTACGCCGGGCTTGATCGCTACCAAGCACGCAAGAAGGTCGTTGCAGACCTTGAGGCGCTCGGCGCGATGGAGAAGATCGAGAAGCACTCTCACGCGGTGGGTGAGTGCTATCGGTGTAAGAGCATCCTTGAGCCCAAGGTTTCAGACCAGTGGTTCGTAAAGATGCGACCTCTCGCTGAAAAAGCTAAAGAGGTGGTAACGAACGGAACGCTCACGATCGTTCCGGAGTCAGAGAAGCACGATTACTTCCACTGGATGGATACCATTCAGGACTGGTGCATCTCGCGACAGTTGTGGTGGGGACACAGAATTCCCGTGTACTACTGTGATTCGTGCTCCCACATTACAGCCAAGGTGGAGGCTCCCGCCTCGTGTGAGAAGTGCGGCAACGCTAAACTTCGCCAAGATGAAGACGTTCTTGATACTTGGTTTTCCTCACAGTTATGGCCGTTCTCGACCTTGGGGTGGCCGGAGAAGACAGAGGAGCTCGATTTCTGGTATCCCAACAACTGGCTCATGTCGGGGCGGGATATCCTCTTCTTCTGGGACGCTCGTATGATTATGGCGGGCGTTGAGTTGCTCGGGAAGGTGCCGTTCCGAACCCTAGCGCTCCATGGGCTTGTGCGCGATTCGCAGGGGCGAAAGCTCTCAAAATCGCTCGGAAACTCGCCGGATCCGCTCAACCTCTTCGACCAGTATGGCACCGACGCCGTCCGGGTTTCTATTGCGATGAACTATCCGATGGGCCGTCAGGACACGAAGCTCGCCGATGATATCTTTAAGAATGGCCAGTCGCTTGTCATCAAGCTCTGGAACGCTACCCGACTCCTTCTTGGAAACCTCGGAGACGACAAGATTTCGAGCGACTCGCGCAAGCTCGATCTCTCGGCGCTCGAGGATACATGGATAATCTCTCGTCTGGGCGAGGTGATCCGTGTGCACGATGATTACCTCAACAAGAGCGATATCGTTCATGCGGTTGGGGCGGTTCGTAGCTTCTTCTGGGACGACTATTGCGACTGGTATCTTGAGATAATCAAGACACGAATGTGGGCTGGTGGAGAGTCGAAGCGAAAGGCACTTGAGGTGGCGTTGGTGTGCCAACGCACTATCCTAAAGCTCCTGCATCCGTACATGCCGTTTGTGACTGAGGAGTTGTGGCAGACGTTGCAAAAAGAGGGGATAACGGACACGGCTGAGACGGGGGATTCGCGGTCTGTCGCGCTCTCGTCGTGGCCAGACGCTGAGCTGTATCGCAAGGACGAGGCGGCAGAGGCCCAGGTCGGGTTGATGGCTTCGATTGTTCGAGGTGTACGAGACGTGAAGCAGACGCTCAACATCTCACTCAAGGCGGCCTTGCCCGCCAAGCTCCTCTTCTTGGTGCCTCAAGCGAAGGGGAATTTCGAGCCCGTCCGAGGGGTGGCTCAAACGATAGGCGCGATTAGTGAGTTCGCTGAGCACGCACAACCGTCAACGCCATCGGGGCACGTGCCGTTTAAGTTTGACGGAGGGATCGGGTACCTTGCCTTGCCGTCTGATATCGATGCGAAGGATATTGTGAGTAAGCTCTCGGCTCGGATTGACAAGTTGCAAAAGACCTTGGCGGGGATTGAGAGAAATCTCGCCAACAAGGATTTCGTCGCAAACGCTCCTGCGGCTCTCGTCGAAGAGACAAAGGGTAAGGCGAACGAGATCAACGAAGCCATCTCGAAGCTTGATGACTTCCGCAAATCATTACAGTAATTGGAGAGAGTATGAGTGATACTAAGGTGAAGATTACGGTCCGCAACAACGGCCCTTTTCGGGTAGAGGGGACGAACTTTGAGATCAGTGACGCCGCGGGCAACGTTTTCAATCTGAATGGCCGCACGGCAGTGTCGCTCTGTCGGTGCGGTGCTTCCAAGAAGCACCCCTTCTGCGATGGCTCGCACGGTGAGTGTCAGTTCCAGTCGGAAGTTCAGGCCTTCGAATTGCCGCCGAAGTAGGATCCAGAAGCGGTAGGGTTGCCCGTCCTTGGAGGGAGCGCGTCCTCGCGGTCCGGTGTGGCGGTAACCGCGACGACTTCAAAAATATGGCGTATCCTGCCAGATTATTAAGGGCAGGGCCTCTGGGAGGAGTTAGGCATCAACTCGCCCATGCGTTTCGTAACTCTCCAGGCTCTGCGTTTTGTTGGAAGGCGTGTCCTTGTCACACGATGGAGTTGTTCCAGTTGTTGACGACATCTCTACCCCAGGCGACGCAATCGCTATCAACGACACACCACCAAAAGGCTTTGTGATGAATGGGTCGATATGCT
>JALRCK010000031.1:0-3890 GCA_023262305.1 Deltaproteobacteria bacterium | reverse complement strand
GGAACAAGCTTGTCAAAATTCTTCGTATCGTTCGCCCGGAGCGTTCGTCGACCGCGAACTTTGCCTGCCCACCACCAACCGAGTGCCCCAACGAGGTTGTGTGAGATCATGCTGTGGACGTTGAAGCCTGCGACCTCAAGCACGCGGTTCAATTCCTCCCGGGTATATCGTCGATAGTGTCCCAGCTCTTCATCGAGACCACTGAAGATGGTTGGGTTGCACGGAACAAGGAGCACGAGTCTGCCGCCTGGCTTTAAAATCTCTCTGATATTCTTGAGCGCACGCTCATGGTCACAGATATGTTCCAGCACGTTTGAACAGATGACGGTGTCAAACTTGTTCTCAAGCAGAGCCTGAGGAGGGGGGGTCTCCGCGTTCCATACCTCAGTGCTCAATCGCTCATCATGACCAAAACGGTCGCGCAGCACCGCAAGTGATGTCGCGCGAAGATCCGTCGCTACGAGCGATTTCACGTGAGGTCGGGAGAGTACTTCTGATACGATATTGCCGATGCCGGAGCCGACTTCAAGCACTCGCTCGCCGATTGCGTCGTTTGCGCGCTCACAGATCCACTCGTTGTACCGATGTGCATCCTCAAAAGCCTCAAGGGTATCAACGCCCACATCTGGATCGGGTGGGGGTGAAACGAGCACGTTACGGATCGCCTGCTTGTCTTTGACGAACGTTCGGTCAAAGAGTGAATAACGGATGATGTGCCCCAGGGCAGCAACCCCATCCTTCCACGTTATCTTCTTTCCTTCGGAGTAAGAGCGTCCGTAGTATCGAATAGGTACCTCATACACGCAGCACCCAAGGCGAGCGACCTTCGCCGTTACCTCGGGCTCGAAACCGAAGCGCTCTGATCGGAGCTCGATGTTTTGGATGATCTCACGCTTGAAGGCTTTGTAGCACGTCTCCATGTCTGTGAGGGTGAGGTCCGTGCAAAGATTTGAGAGGAGGGTGATGAGCTTGTTTCCGATCATGTGCCGGAAGTAAAGCACTCGGTGCTCCATGTATAGAAAACGTGAGCCGTACACCACATCGGCACGTCCGTGATCGATGGGATTAAGAAGCGCTTCGTAATCGTTTGGATCGTACTCAAGGTCTGCGTCTTGCACGATCACGACATCTTTAGTCGCGGTCTCAAATCCACGACGGAGGGCGGCACCCTTGCCACGATTCTTCGGCTGATAGAGAACTTTAATGTCAGCATCGTTTTCAAATTCACGGAGGATTTGGCGGGTCCCGTCAGTTGAGCAGTCATCAACAATGATGATCTCCTTCTCTCTCGGAGTTGCTTTGACCCGTTTGACAAGTTCCCGAATAGTCTTACGTTCATTGAAGACCGGGATGACGACACTGATTGAATGCTTCTTGGTTGACACGCCTAGGCTCCCCGAACAGTGGTATGAGCTAACGGTATCCTCCAGCGAGCCAGGGGGCAAGTTGCTCAAATTATTCAGCTTACCTGCTCCATGGGTATGGGAAGAACCAGTTATGTTTTGATCTCTAAGGAGAAGATGCTGCCGAGCGGCTCAACGGACCATACGGAAAGATAATAATTTGAGGTTTTTAGGGCACCAAGTTTGCTATCGAACCCTCCTGTGTCGCCACAAGGATTGCTCCTCCGGCTCCCGGTCCAAGGGCAACCAAAGGGGACTGCGCCCGCGCGATTGAGGAGCGTGTCCAGGTTCCTGCAGAACTGTTCAGGCTGTAGACCGTCTTGGAGGGGATGTCTGCAAAGATGTAGGAGCCTTTCAAAGAGCGATGAGCGTCGCCAGTGTAGACGAATCCCCCGACAGCGGAACCACTATACGCGAAAAGTGGTCGGGTGAGAGTACTTGGGTCGCACTTTGAGGTGAAGCATTCTCCACCCTCGGTAATATTCCACCCATAATTTTTGCCTCGCTCTACAAGATCGATCTCCTGGATGTCGCGACCTGAGTCGAGCACAAAGAGCCGTTTTGTTTGAAGATCGAATGAGAGGTGTTTGGGCTGTTGAAATCCGATCGCCCATACTTCGGGCGCACCGCCCTTTCCCTGAGCGAATGGATTGTCACTTGGGATTTGATATCGTTTCGGATCTGAGGTGTTGATGCGAAGAACCTTCCCAAAGAGCGATTGTGGATCTTGGGCGAGTGATGACGAGCCCCGCTTTGGTGGGGTGTCACCGAGAGCTATGTAGAGATAGCCATCGGGTCCAAAGGTGATGAAGCTCCGGTGAGTATGCGGCGATGGCTGCACTATTTTTAAAATGACTACCAGATCATCCTCATCGGACGTTTCCGAGTACTTCGCGGGGAAGCGACCGATTATGGTGTCACCTTGCTTGTCGGTGTAGCTCACATAAAGAACCTTGCTCGTTGAGTAGTCACCTGGGAAAGCGATACTTGAGAGTCCCGGGTTTTCGCTGGGAGAGAGGATATCTTCGATGTCGAGTAGATCGCGCCTCGCAGGCTTGCCGTTCTCCAGGATCCGCACACGGCCTGCCCTCTCTACGACTACTATCTTAGAAGGGTCATCTGGAATCGTGGTAAGCCCGACCACATCGTCGAACCCCTGCGCGATCGACTTGATAGACAGGGAGGGACTCTCCTGAGCTGATCCCGCCGTCATCCACGTCAAGAGACAGAAGAGGATTGCAAGGATTCTCATTAATTAGGCACCCTTCACAAGTGACGCGACAGACTGAACAACATACTCAACATTGTTGTGGTTAATCGCAGCTACGCATATTCTGCCGCTGTCGAGCCCATACACGTGGTATTTTTGTCGTAGATCCTTCATGACATCTGCGGACAGCCCTGAGTATGAGAACATTCCTCTCTGTTTCAAGATAAAGGAGAAGTCCCTGTCTGGGATGGCCTCTTTTAGTTTTGTTGCAAGCAGATGCCTCATCTCGTGAATGCGCTCGCGCATCTCCGTTACCTCGCGCTCCCATAATGGGCGAAGTTCAGGATGGGTCATGACGATGGCGGTGAGCTGGGCTCCGTATGAAGGAGGGCTCGAGTAAATCATGCGAACGATGCGCTTGATTTGACTCGTAACCGCTTTCGCCTCTTTCTCTGAGCCCGTTACAACCGAGATCGCGCCGACGCGCTCTCTATACATCGAAAGGGACTTGGCGAATGAGTTCGCCACGAAGAACGTTAGTCCTTTATCGATGAACATCTGAATCGCCTTTGCATCCTGGGAGAGTCCATCGGCAAAGCCTTGGTATGCGAAATCGATCAAAGGAATCAATTGACGCTCAGCGCAGATCTCAACGACTTCTCGCCAGACCTTCTCGTCAAGATCAACCCCGGTAGGATTGTGGCAGCACGCATGCAAGAGGACTGGCGTTTGAGGCTTTAGCCCTCGAAGAGCGGTAAGCATGTCTGACTCGCGCAGACCGCAAGTCTTCGGGTCATAGTACGGATAGGTCTCAACCTTCATGCCAGCCGCCTCGAAGATGACGCGGTGGTTCTCCCAACTTGGGTCGCTAATATAAATTGTGTCCTGACCTAGGAAGCGTTTGATGAATTCGATCGCAAGCTTGAGAGCTCCACTGCCACCCACTGATTGAATGGTCGCAACGCGCTTCTCCTTGAGAACTGCAGCGTCTTTTCCAAAGATTAATTCTTGATTCGCTTGAACAAAAGCAGGAACGCCATCGATAGGGAGGTAGGTCTTTGTATCCTCTTGAGCGGTCCATATTTTCATGGCTTGCCGTACTGATTCAAGGATGGGGCTCTTTCCTTCGCCATCTTGATAAACACCGACTCCAAGGTTCACCTTGCCAGGAGAGGTATCCGCTCTAAAGGCCTCTGTAATGCCGAGAATAGCGTCTGGAACTGCTTGTTGGATATCCGAGAAAAACGATTTCATAACAACCACTGTAGATGATCTAA
>JALRCK010000319.1 GCA_023262305.1 Deltaproteobacteria bacterium | reverse complement strand
GGTCAACTCGGGTGGTATCGAGCCCGTTCGGGTTGAGCCGAACGGACGTCTCGTTGCATTTGTTGATACCAGCTCTAATTACCTCTCTACTGGGACTGATACGAACGGAAAAGCGGATATCTTTGTCAAAGATATTCAGACAAATAAGATCGTTCGTATCAATCTGGGGCCGGGTGGCGTCGAAGATCCCAGCACTCTGAGCACAACGGGCGGTGCAACCTTGGGAACCTTGGGCTTCAGCGCCCAAACCGCTACAGTTGGATTCCACTCCAACAGTTCAGTGCTCCGGCAGTTTGGGACCAGCTTTGCCAAAGAGGTGTATAGGTCGACCCTCACCTTTCCTTCGCGTCCTCTCGATAACAATACGGTGATCGAGACCCCACCCGATGTTGTGCCAAGCGCTAAGAAGCTCCTGCTTATTCTACAAAAGTTTGATACCTCAAATCTCAAGGCAACAGCGAATGAGGTCTCGGCGATGGCTAAGAGCGTGACCTATGATATTCGGCTAACCTACACGACTAAAAATAAGAAGCTCAAGGTCATCAGCACCCGGAATCGAGTTACCCTTAGAAACCTTTCCCCCGGTCAGTACACGGTGAAATATCGTGTGTTGGGAACCCTCAAGAGTGGGAAAAAGGTGACGACAAAGTTTAGTCCTCTGGTGAAAGTGGCGGTTCCGAAAAAGTGATGGTGGTGCTTTTGGAGCCGGCTTACGCTTCAACTCTCCGTCCCTGCAAACGCCCCTAAAAACGTATGTGCACTCCTCGCCCGGGAGGGTGCAACCCTCATGAGGACAAAAACGAGCCCCTACCGTCCTTGCGGTTTTCAGTTCCTTCGGAGGGATTACAGCTTTTTCGCGAACACCTTCATGCACCTTCATCGAGGCGCGATCGTGATCTGACAGTGATTCCCGGAGTGGGACCACGAGCTGTTGATCGATAGCTACACGATTTTGATCGTGTGCATCGCTCCTACATGGTGACGGAGTTAGTGAGGTGTACAACAGATACACTACCCCTAGCATCGCGAATGCGAGGAGGTAATGCCTTGAATTTTGGACGACTCGACCAGCCTTCAAGGCAACTGGTTCGGGAGCCCCTGTGGGCCCTTGTGCACAATTCATCCATAGGTTGAGATAGCAGGAGCGGGTTAACCTCTCTGTTCCGTTTTTCTGAGCTAAGCGGTATTGGAGAGAGAGTTTTTTGTGGGGTGAAAAAAACTATCCGGAAGATTCACACTTATAGCGCTCGGATCGAACTTAATCCTACCTCTCTCAGTATCGCTCAGCGGAACGCTAGTTTTCGCATAAAGTGTTGTGCTGGCAGTGAAAAGGGTCGGGCGGAGGCAATAGCTTACAGCTGTGCCGAGGAATTAATTGGGACCGGTACAACTCTGCGAGCGGTTAAGCTCCGAGGAGGATTTGGGGATTCTTCCGCTCCGGCAGCGCAAGCTACTGAGATGGCTAGGAATAGCCATCGCATTTCTGTAAGTAGTTGAGCTGTGGCGGTAGGCTGATGATGTTTCTAGCGAGGTCGTTTAGTTTCGGTTCGAAATGCGTGGTCTGGGCCCTTCCGGTAGGGTTTGTAAGGTCCGAGAAGAGCTGAAGATAGACGCGTCTGATTCTTTGCGAACCGGTGAAGAAAAAACGGAAAAACTCCTTCGGGCAATAGTGGTGGATCGTGTGCTGCTAGCGTTACTATCACGGGTAGGTCACAAGATGTTTCGATCTTGAGTCCTAGAATTACAAACCGCCACAGAAAACCGCTAGCAAGCGGTTGTTGGAGTTCCAGTCGATAAGAGCGCTTCGTAGCCGACCATGGTTGTGACGCTTGGTTGAAATTTTGAGATCTCCCTGAGGCTTTTGACCACAGCGCTAGGGGCTGTGCTCGTTAGGAAATAGAAATGGAAACGGTACAGGCAAACGTACAGACAGTAGTAGACGCAACAAAGGAGCTCATGAGTATGGGTACTCTGCCCGCTGCTGACAGAGTCGAGGTCTTGGAGTGCCTGCTCCAAAAGCTCTCACCTGAGGCGCTACAGACGGTCTCTCCAGAGGTGATGGCGCTCCTACGCGATGTTCCGCGCGCGAGAGTTTCCATCGGGGATAACCAAAGAGTGGACTCGCGCCTCTCTTGTAAGTTCAGAGCTCGTAGTGTCTCTGTGGACCTGGGTCGTGAGGGCGTGCTGACTGCTGTTCCGGACGAAACACTCAATCGCTCTCGTCATGATCAGACGATGATTGCGGACCGATGTGGAGGGCGTATCGCGACTCGGTCCGAGAACCTCGCTGTCGCGAAGGCTCTCATAGCGCGGGAGTCGCAAAGCTTTGTGTCGGAAAAAGACGCCGACCTCTTGAGGGTGTACCGAAACGGGTATGTCCGAGACGATCAAGGGGGAGTTTTTATAGAGGATTGGCGCGTGTTGGATTACAACGGTCTGAGTGGTCTGCCATCTCCTGAGATCGGCGCCTTAGTCGTTACATCTCGATAGGTCACCGCGCGCTGGTAGAAGCCGAAGAGAAGCGAAGGCGAGGCGGTTTTCCCCTGGGAGTCAGGGTGTAAAGGCACACGAATCAGAAGAGTGACAATTGCGATTCTCGGCGCTCCTTTGGACGTGAGCGCCTCTTCCGACTTCCGTGTTTCGCAAGAGTGCTCCTTGTCGCCGCCTTGGTCTCTGGGGTTCCTCGAGCGTGCGCTATGCGAGCCCGAGCGGCACGGACGGCTTCTTGGTGATTCACGACTCGCTCGGGATACTCTCGACCAAGTTCAACGCCAGCCTCACGCAACTCAAGGGGAGAGAGCCTCCACGGCTCATGGATCGCTTGACCCTGGATCTTCGCTAGTTCGGGTACCCACGTTCTGATGAAGTCGCCTCGTGAATCGTGGTCGTAGCCCTGTTTGACTGGGTCATACATTCGAAGCGCGTTAATTCCAGTTGTTCCCGATTGCATCTGAATCTGAGGGTAGTGAATGCCCGCTTCATAATCGAGGAATTGATTGGCTAAGAAATGCGCGAAGGTGCGCCAGTCCAGAAAGAGATCGTACGCCGCGAAGCTCACCAGCATCGCGCGCATGCGGAAGTTGATCCAACCGGTGGCGCAAAGAGATCTCATACACGCGTCAACGAAGGGGTATCCGGTGCGCCCCTCTTGCCACGCGTGGAGGTAGCTTTCATTGTGGTGCCCCTCGCGCATTTTGTCGAGGGACGGTATGAAGGCGCGAAACTCAATTTCGGGCTCGCTTTCAAGCTTTTGAATGAAGTGACAGTGCCAATGCAGGCGTGATTCAAAAGCTGAAAGCGATCGTAGCCAGCTCCCTCGCATCTGCGGGGGAAGAGAGCGAAGGTGAGCCATCACCCTTCGAGTCTCGGTCACGACCTGACGCATCGAGATGTTTCCCCACGCTAGATATGGACTCAAGCGAGAGCTGTGAAGTTGGGCGGTGACGGGGCTTGAGATCGATTTTGAGTATCTCTCGCACCGCTCGTTGAGGAACGAGCGAAGGCAGAGCCCGCCGGCAGCCTCCCCCGGTTTCTGATGAGCCGATGATGGCGAGAACTGAGAGGGAAGGGGAGGAACCTCCCCGAGCTCGATATCAATAGGCTCTAACGCCACTGGCGGAGCGACTTCAGGAGAGGTCATGAGGGACTCCCACTGCTCGCTCCATCTCTCGCGCGATCGCAGGCGTCGAACAACACCGAACTGCCGAGGCTCATGCCATTGAATCGAATTTTCCCGACAGAACCGTGCGACTCGTGTATCGCGTTCGAAGGTTTGGGCGTTTCCT
>JALRCK010000318.1 GCA_023262305.1 Deltaproteobacteria bacterium | reverse complement strand
CAAAGCGCTGAAAGTCACCGCCGTTGAGCGACGTCCTGATCTGATTACCCTCGGGCGACAGGTTGCAAGCTCGCTTGGAATAGAGAGCCTCTCCTTTCAGGAGGGTGCGATAGCAGAGAGCGAGCTCACGAATCCGACCCTTGTTGTCGCGCTTCATGCCTGTGACACCGCGACAGATGATGCGCTTGCAAAAGCGGTTCGTAGTGGCGCTCGGTACATCTGTGTGGCTCCGTGTTGTCATAAATACGTTCGTGCACGCCTTAAGCCCTCACGTGATCTCCTCCCGATCCTTCGTCACGGTATCCTCGAGGAGCGTTTCGCCGAAAGCTTAACGGACAGCCTCCGCGTCCTCGCGCTTGAGGCGGCGGGATATCAGACGAAGCTTTTTGAGTTTATCTCCCTCGAGCACACTGCTAAGAACGTGATGATAACGGCGAGCAAAACGGACAATCCGAACGCCGAGAGCCTTGAGGCTCTTAAGGGATTGAAAGCGAAATTTGGCCTTGAGGATTTTTACTTGGATAAAGATCTCTCGTTGTAGCAGGCGTTAGCGGTGGTGCGGTTGTCTATTGATGGTGCCTAGCGGGCCTATGACTGTGTCGATGCAACTCGCAACAGAATAGAGCCCCCAATAATCATCATTAGCCCGAGTAACTTTACTACCGTTACGGACTCGCCGAACGCGAGAACTCCCACCATCGCGATTAGAGCAGTGCCTATCCCGGACCAGATAGCGTAAACGATACCAACCTCGAGTGTTTTGAGGGATTGAGCCATCAGGGCGAAGCTACCGATATAAAAACAGATAACTCCTGTCGCTGCGAGGGGACGAGTAAAACCGTATGAGAGCTTCAGGCAGATAGTTCCTGAGAGTTCGAGGAGAATTGCGAATGCAAGGGTTAGCCAGGGGTTCATCCCTGCAGATTAAATGATAGTGAGAGTGACGTGTAGTCACCTCGCCATATTTCGGCAAAGGGCGGTATGGCACTCGGCTAAGGTGGGAGTGCTACCTAGACACCTCTCGTGGAGAGCCTAACGTGCTCCCGGAGATAGAGGCAGTCTTTTGGTACCCTCATTAGTCTCCTTGGTAGTGCTCAACACAGTTCCGAGGACCTCTTTGCGAGTTGGTTTGCATACCCCTTTATTGGCAACCGATGGTGGAAGTTGCGTGCCTCAAGCGCGGGTAGATCTACAGATCCGGTGATCTATCCCAAACGGGAAGATCACCAGACCCCGATAAATTGAGCATCCTGAAGTAACTTCCTGGAAGAAATGGAGAAATAACAGCTTTGCCCAAGAAGCGTGAAATCAGAGATAATAACGGCTGGAAAGAAGGTTGGGTAGATCAGCAGATCTGCTCAGTACTATGTTATGGCACCTCACGAAAATCTCATAATTGTTACGGCAGATCTTACCAGCGATAAAATCCCCAGCGGCAGAATGGACTGGGCGAGGATAATAAAATTCGCCTCTACTTTTGATCCGAAGTTGGAGACGGTGGGCGGAAGCCGCGTCTCAGGTGTACAAGATGTTGATTTCGCCTCGACAGTGTCGGATTTGCGCATGGCGCTTTATACGGAATGGCGACGGTGGAATCATTTCGGCGCGGATCCAGAACCCGCGATTATAGATAAATCAATCCAAATACTGGGGTGGATCCATGACAAAGTTCCCCCGTCATAAAGAAGCTGGATACGGATCTACGCCGAAAATTCATTTTGAGTATCACCGCCTATGAGCGTAACCCATGAAGGATTTAGTGAGTGGCGCTTCCCCGGCCAATCAACGCTATGACGCTATGAATCCCCGCTCCCTCCAAAGCCGATTCGCCTCTTTTTGGGCGGCTCCGTTGGGGACATCAGCTCGCGAATAGCATCGAAAACTACCTTGAATTGCCGGTCGTAGCGCTGCTCGAGTTCCGCAAGTTTACGGGCAAGCTCCTGATTTGACGAGATGAATCCTCGGAGCTTTACGAAGGCGCGCATGATTTCGATATTTACCCTTACCGCCTTCTTGCTTCGTAAGACGGTGGATAGCATCGCGATGCCCTGTTCGGTGAAAACCAGAGGACGATAGCGGCGCCCACCATAAGAGGAACTTGAGATCCCAATTTGGGATCTCAAGTTTGCAACCTCCTGATCCAACAGCTGAAACATGAAGTCAGCCGGAAAGCGATCGGCATTCCGCCTCACGGCCCGGGTTAGAATTCTCGTCTCAACGTCGTAAAGCCGAGCTAGGTCTTCGTCCAGCATCACTTTGTGACCGCGGACCAGGTAGATCAGATTTTCAACGTTCATCGGTATAAGGGAATTGTCAGCCATAGCACCTCCAACTAACCTATCGCCGAAAGTGAGGATTAGTTTCTTGGAGCCATAACAAAAACGAGGACAGGACGGCCTAAACGTCCTAAGTGCTCAGGAAACTAGCCGTTTGTTGTGAGACTGGCGATCCGCCTGTCTCGCGAACGTTATGGCACTAACGACAAAATCCGTATTTTTTCCGATTGCTTTTCTCTCAATAACAGCAGCGCTTCTGTCTGCAGCGTTTGCCTCAGACGCGGATCCGCTTCTTAGAGCTTGGAGATACAGGAATGGAACCGGCCAAGTTGTTTCTATGGTGCTTGTGCATCAATGCGAGCTTACATCGGACAAAAAAGATATTTGCCATGTAGAGGTAGCGCATCTTACACCAGGCCAGGCGCCAGGATACAAGCGTATTGCCATGCATCTTGCGATAACGAAGGAGAGTCTCAAGGCCAGTGTTGTTGACCGCCCCCCAAAGCCTCTCAGCTTTTATCCGGAAGGGTACGAAGAAGCGCTCAACGCATGGAGGAAGAGGGCTGCACAAAATGGACCTGAAATATGCGAGAGAAGGCTCAGCGATTGTCTCTTAGAGCTCAAGGCGCAATAGATATCATCTCCCGAAACCAATTCTTCGTGTCGGCGGCGGTTGGGTAGGAGTCATAATTTCTCGAATAGCGTCAAAGACTAATTTGAATTGCTTATCGTAGCGCTTTTCCAAGATATCTAATTTTTCCGCGAGTGCGTCGTTGGTCACTAGTAACTTTCGAAGTCGCACGAAGGTTCGCATGATCTCCACATTCGCTTGGATGGCCCTGTCGCTATGTAAGACACCTGAGAGCATCGCGACCCCCTGCTCCGTAAATACCAGGGGAGGTGTTCTTCGACCCCCGCGGTTTGAGATCACAATCTGTGATCTCAAAACACTAAACTCCTGATCTGACAATGTAAAACAGAAGTCCTCTGGGAAGCGTCGGACATTTCGCTTAACAGCCTGTACCAGGCTCCGCGTATCCACCCCGTACAATGCCGCAAGATCTTTGTCTAACATCACCTTTTGACCGCGGATTAGGTAGATTAATCCCTCGATACCTACTAGTTGGGCTGGTTCGTGTTGTGACATAGAAAATCCTCCAACTTACATATCGAGGGAAACGATGATAAGTTTCGGAAGCCATAACAAAGAGCGAGGACAGGACGGGTCAATGGTCCTCGATAGGTTTAGATAAAATGCATCGTTGTGAGACCAGTGCCCGCCTGTCTCGCAATCGTTATGTTACTCATAACCTTAACGTTTACACCGAATCCACGTCAGACTCGAAAACCACCCACTCGGGCAGTCCTTCTTATCTTTCATGTCAACGATGCCCAAAATCGGCAGCAATCCCGACTCTAGGCATCGTTGACGAAAACCCTTTCGAACTCTCTACCCTTATTCTTCTTTCAGTAACCTTTATGGGTGGAGAGCGAAATAATGAGGCATTTACATGCCGCGAAAGAACGG
>JALRCK010000317.1 GCA_023262305.1 Deltaproteobacteria bacterium | reverse complement strand
AAGTATGAAATGGATAAGACGGCGTTTGAAGCCGCACGTAAACTCCATCGAGTGCAGATTATGGGTAACAAGTATCACGTGGCAGAGTCTCAACGTGCGTACCTCAAAAATAATCTGAAGTTGCCAGCGGTGAGTTGTGGTGTCTCTGCGAGGATCCTCCTCGGGGTCATTCAAAACATCTCTGAGCACATGTACCTACTGCCATCGATGAAGGATCACCCACAGCTGGCTAATAACCCAGAGGTGGTCGCCGCTAACGTGCCATTAACCAAGATGGAGATCTGCGCTATACTCAAGAGGGCTATGTCCAAGCGTGCCGTTACCCAGTATGAAACCAGGCGGAATAGTGATTGTCCCGCTGAGTTTGATCCGGATGCAATGGCCGCAGAGTTTGATAGGATCATGGAACAGTTGTCCGTTGAAGATCAGGATAAGAAGAAGAACAATGGCGGAGGAGACAAGCCTCAAGCCAACTCCAATTCCACTCAGAAAAGAGGAAATGGGGGTGCGAGACCAAGCTCCAATGGGCAATCCTCGGGCAAGGTGTGCAAGCGTTGCAAGCAGCACCATCCGGATAAGGAGAGGCTCTGGAAGTCCCACGCCACCGCAGATTGCAAGAAGTACGATCAGGACAACAAGCCTATTCCTCAGGACGGGAAAGGCAAGGGTACACCTCAGAAGCGAGTGTATGCCTTGGAGAAGGATGATGACGAGTACACGCCTCGTCACCGATCCAGTAAGAAGAAAAAGAAGTCGAAGGAGAAGAAAAAGAAGAAGAAGACGTCTTCCAAGCGCAAGAAACGCTCTCGCTCGCGCTCTAGTAGCCGGAGCGGTAGCAGCTCTGGTAGCAGCGCCTCTGGATCTTCTTTCTCCTCGTCTGAATGAAGCCTTGGGCACGACTCCAATACAATGGATTGGGAGTATGTAGATGGACCCAAAGATAGTGAAAATAAATCTAAACGTGTTAAGTTGGATGCACACGAAGGTGCCAACAAACGTATTAAATTGCTACATGCTCATTCTTGTATGCCGGTAAACGGAGTCGATTATAGCGGACGACGTCAGCTGTTCGCTACTCTACGGAGCAAGGTATTAAGAAATGGTGTTCCACGAAGGACTGTGACGGTCGGTTCACCAGTATTTCCACGTCAACCCGGCGAAGAGTTACGCCCACTCCGAATTTTGTTCGATTCAGGGAGTGAGGGGGATCTATTCTTTGTTCGGAGAAAGGACCTAGAGCCTTACGACAGCTATGAAAAAGCTTTCCCGACCAGCTGGGGAACGTCCAGTGGTCGATTCAAAACAAGGATGATGGCAAAGATCAACTTGTTGCTACCTGAATTTTCTCAAAACAAGGTTATGTCGGTCGAGCCAGATGTTAAAGTGGTGGACGACGACCATACCTTCTCGTATGACCTAATTATTGGGATCGAGACACTTGCGCAATGGGGAGCTATCTTGGATTTTTTTGAGGGTACGATGACTATTGATGGTCAGACTATCCCACTAAGAGAGCATACCGCGCTAGATGATAAGCGCCGATTGATGAATATCTATCGGGCTGCGACTGAACCCGCAGCAACAAAAGAGGAGACTGAGAGAGTCACCAGAATTTTGGACGCGAAATATGACGCCGCTGATCTCCCGAAGATAGTCGAGGAGAACTGCTCGCACCTGACAGCTCGCCAGAAGGGCGCCTTGCTTAAACTGCTCCAGAGTTATGAGAGTATGTTCCAAGGAAAGCTAGGGAAGTGGGTCGGCGAAGAGGTGCATTTTGAACTACAAGAGGGGGCGAGACCTTGGCAGGGTCGGCCATACCCGGTTCCACGAGTGCATCGGCAGACCGTTATGAATGAGATCAAACGGCTGTGTGACATCGGCGTATTAGAGCCGGTGAATGAGGATAGTAAATGGGGAAGTCCATCATTTATTATACCCAAACCAAATGGAACAGTGCGATTTCTCACTGATTTTAGAGAGCTCAATAAGCGCATCGTGAGGAAACCTTATCCTCTGCCAAAGATTGCGGAGACTCTCCAACAAATGGAAAAGTTTACATACGCCTCGGCTATAGACCTGAATATGGGATATTATCATCTCGAATTGGATGCTTATACCATGGAGATATGCACTGTGGTTTTTCCATGGGGCAAATATCGCTATCGGAGGTTGCCGATGGGAGCCGCTTGCGCTCCCGACATCTTTCAAGCTCGGATGGGGATGCTCTTTACCGAGTTGGAATATGTACGCGTATACATCGATGATCTCCTAGTCATTACTAGTGAAGACTTTGATGACCACTTGCAGAAGCTCGGGGTAGTTCTGCAGAGGTTGAGCGAAAAAGGACTCCAAGTAAATGCAGCAAAGTCTATCTTCTGTGCCCTCGAAGTAGACTATCTTGGATACACTCTCACGCGCGATGGTATAAGACCGCAGCAAAAGAAAGTGAACGCCATCCTCGCTCTTCAGCCGCCTAAGAACGTCAAAGACTTACGTCGTATCTTGGGAATTGTCCAATATTACCGCGACATATGGGAGAAGAGAACTGATCTTCTTGCCCCACTAACAGATCTCGTTGCAGAATGTGGGACTACCAAAGCCGCTAAAAAGAAGCTTCGGAAGGACGGTAAGCCTACCAAACAACCGAAGCCGTGGCGATGGGAAGCTGAACACGATGAAGCTTTCAAGAAGATTAAACAAATAATCGCCAGGGATGTCTGCTTGGCATACCCTCAGTTCGACAAACCGTTTGTGATCTTTACGGACGCGTCGACACGCCAACTGGGCGGGGTGATAACACAGGATAATAGACCTATCGCTTTCTTCAGTCGTAAGCTGACTAAAGCACAACAGAGGTATACTGTGACTGAGCTTGAACTCCTCTCAATCGTCGAGTTGTTGAAGGAATTCAAAGGCATGCTACTTGGTTATGAGGTGATAGTATGGACTGATCATAAAAACCTCACCAGGGACAACCTAGGAGAGTCCTCTGATAGGGTAATGCGTTGGAAGCTCTTGCTCAATGAATATGATCTCAAAATTCAATACATCCGGGGAGTCGATAATACCGTCGCTGACGCGATTTCTCGATTGGACTATTGTCCCAAGAAAAATCCTCATCCGGAGGATGCAGATGCCTTCGCCGACGACGAAGACATGGAGGTCCAGAAGTGGAACAACTGCATTTCTCTGCTCAGCCACTATCAAGACGAGGCTGAGGATATGGTGGATGATGAGGTAGAACAGTCCGCTCATAGGGAGTGCTGGTCTCATGAAGTCTTCGCTCAAGAGCTAGATGAGGAAGATGAACTGTACCCCGTCACGGTTCGGGAGATTGCAGATGCACAGCGTGCTGACGAAAAATTGCTGAAGCTATTCCAAAAACCAGACAAGGAACGACATATCAAGCCCTTGATGCTTGAGGAGGAGATTGTCCTATGTCAGGTGGAAGACAAAAACAGGCCACGCCTGGTAGTCCCGGAAGCTCTTCAATCAAAAGTAGTCGAGTGGTATCACCATTACCTCCAACATCCAGGCCGCGACAGGCTGGAAGAGACGCTGACACAAACACTATATTGGCGAGGAATGCGGGCCGATATAAAGAAGTTCACGAGGAAATGTCATCGCTGCCAGTTGGGGAAGAAACGCAAACGCAAGTACGGACATCTTCCGCCAAAAGAAGCTGAGACTATTCCATGGCGCACAGTGTGTGTTGATCTCATTGGTCCATATACCATTACAGGAGCTGACAACACTGCCCTAGAATTTATGTGCATGACCATGATAGACCCTGCCACGGGATGGTTTGAG